>JACCYK010000103.1 GCA_013696525.1 Chloroflexia bacterium | reverse complement strand
GAAAAGCAGGACTATGTGCGGCATATCCAGAACGTCGTTGATCGCGTCAAGCCCAACGGGATGATCATTGCCGACAACGTCATGTCGCATGATATTTCGGACTACCAGCAATGGGTGCGCGATCGCGCCGACCTCGAGACCATTACGCTGCCGCTCAATCGTGGCCTGGAACTTACGATGAAGCTTCGATCCTAATCGTATTCGCCGCCCAAATGCATGACCGGTCAGCCTGTTGACGATACCCAAACCGGTGCGTACACTTGCCTAGAATTGTGTCGCCTTCTCTGACAATCCAAGGCTTGGGAATGCATGCCAGCGCGTACATCCGCAATTCCCTCGGGACAAGCCCCAGAGGGAACGGTCGCCATCAATGAACCGTTCGCCGGATCGGCCGAGACCACGATCGCCATTTGCCCCGAAGTCCGGGCCGCGCTTGACTCCCTGATCGACGTGGTCCGCGCGAACGCTCCCGGCGCCAATATCGATCTCGTCCGGCGAGCCGGCGAGTTTGCGATTGTCGCTCATGGGACCGACCACCGGAAGTCGGGCGAGCCATATGTGCTGCACCCGATCGAGGTGGCGGCCATCATGGCCCGGATGCAGCTCGACCCCGAGACCATCGCCGGCGCGCTCCTTCACGACGTCATTGAGGACACGCCAGCCGAGCTTGCCGAGATCGAAAAGCGATTCGGCCCCAGGGTCGCCAAGTTGGTTGACGGCGCAACCAAGCTCGGCCGGATCCCGTGGACCGCGGATGACGTTGGCGGCCAGGACCGGCGCGAACAGGAGCATCAGGCGGAGAGCCTGCGCAAAATGTTCCTGGCCATGGTGGACGACATCGGCGTCGTCCTCATCAAGCTGGCCGATCGCCTGCACAATATGCGAACGCTTGACGCGCTGCCGCCCGATAAGCAAATACGGATCGCGTTGCAAACCATGGAGATTTACGCACCGCTGGCGAACCGGCTGGGTATCTGGCACGTCAAGTCCGAGCTCGAAGATCTCGCCTTTCGCTACATCAATCCGGAAGCCTTCGCCACCCTGAACAATGAGTTCACGAAGCGGGGCAAGAACGCTGCCCCGTATATGAAGCGGGTCGAGCATGAGCTGCTGACGGCCCTGGCCGCGGCGGGGATCAAGGCTGAGATCACGGGCCGGACCAAGCACATTTACTCGATCTTCCGAAAAATGCGGCTCAAGCTCCGCGGCTTCGACGAAATTTACGACGTGATCGGGCTCCGCGTCCTGGTCGACGATCGCAAGGATTGCTACGGTGCGCTCGGCATCGTCCATGACCTCTGGCACCCGGTGCCGGGCGAGTTCGACGACTACATCGCGACGCCGAAGGAAAGCATGTACCAATCGCTGCACACGGCCGTGATTGGACCAGACGGCCGCGCGGTCGAAATCCAAATCCGGACCTGGGACATGCATCGCCTGGCCGAGTACGGCGTCGCCGCCCACTGGCGCTACAAAGAAGGCGGCAAGTCGGATGCCCGGGTCGAGGCCAAGGTGGCCTGGCTGCGGCAACTGATGGACTGGCGCGACCAGGTCGCCGATGCCGAGGAATTCGTCGAGTCGTTGAAGTCCGACGTTTTCCAGGAGATGATCTACGTCTTCACGCCGGCCGGGGACATTATCGAGCTGCCAAATGGGGCGACGCCGGTCGACTTCGCGTATCGCATTCACACCGAGGTCGGGCATCAGTGCGTCGGCGCCAAGGTTAACGACCAGCATGTGCCCTTCGATTACAAGCTGCAAAATGGCCAGGTCATCAAGATCCTGACCAGCAAATCGAAGGTTGGCCCCAGCCGAGATTGGCTGCTCTCGTCATCGGACTACGTCACAACCGCGTCCGCTCGGGAGAAAATTCGTCGCTGGTTCCGCAACCAGGAGCGGGGCGAGAATATCACTCAGGGGAGAGAAATCCTCGAACGTGAGTTGCGGCGGCTCAGCTTGGAAATGAAACCGGAAGAGATTCTCAAATTCTTCCCAATCTATACAAAAGTAGATGACTTCCTGGCCGCGATTGGCTACGGCGCGGTCTCGTCGAACCTGATCGCGGCCCGGCTGGATCAGAACCGTGAGAAAGACGTGTTCTTACCGGCACATCACATTGAGGTACCGCGGACGCCGGCCCGCCTCCAAGTCATGGGCGTGGGCGATCTCCTGACCAACTTAGCGACCTGCTGTAGCCCGGTTCCGGGCGATACGATCATCGGCTATGTGACCCGCGGCCGCGGCATCACCGTGCATCGCGAAGACTGCCCGAATGTGGCCACCCTAACGGACCCGGAGCGGCTCGTCCCCGTCTCCTGGGGTGATCGCGGCCAGGACACCGTTCCAGTCACGATTCGGGTCCATGCTTGGGACCGCGTCGGCTTCCTCAAGGACGTCAGTACGCTGCTAGCGGATCAAAAGGTCAATATCATCTCGGTCCTCACCACGACGCATGGCGACCGCACGGTGACGTTGCTGGTGACGGTCGAGGTTGAAGGCATCGGGCAGCTCAGTCGAATCCTGCAAAAGCTCGAAGGGATCCGGGACGTGTACGAAGTTCGGCGCGATGCTACAGTAGCTCCCGTGCGATCCGCGGCCAGCTAAGCCGCCGCGGCCACGCCAACGGGGGAGCGTCCGAGATGTCACTCACGAGCGATGAACAACCCGTCACCCCCGTCCTTTGCCTTGGCGAGGCGCTCATTGACTTAATTGCGACAGTCCAGGTGCCGTCACTCGAAGCAGCGAACGAGTTCGTGGCCCGGAATGGCGGAGCGCCCGCCAACGTGTCCGTGGCGCTGGCTCGACTCGGTGTCGCCAGCGCCTTCGGCGGCGCGGTCGGCGACGACGCCTTTGGTCACCGCCTGATCTCCGGGCTTGCATCCGAGGGCGTGGACACGACGCGAATCCATCGGCGGTCCGAGCCCACGACGATCGCCTTTGCTTGGAAGAACGCTCGCGGCGATGGCAACTTTTGGCTGCTCCGGGGCGCCGATCTGTCACTTTCCAGGGAGGATATCGCGGATGCAACGATCGCCGGCACCGCGGCTATCGTCGTCGGCTCGGTCGCGTTGGCGGCTGATCCCAGTCGGTCGGCGATCTATCGCGCGGTCGAGCTCGCGGTTGCCGCCGGCGTTCCTGTTTGCTTCGACGTCAACCTCCGGCCGTCGTTGTGGCCCGATCTTAAGCAAGCTCAGGCCGCCTGTCAGCCCATCCTGTCGCGGGCGACATTGCTCAAGCTGAGCCTGGATGACGCGCGGGGCCTCGCCCGCGGTGGCGACGATCCAATCGCGATCGTCCGTGACCTCGACCCGGAGCAGACGATCCCGATCGTCGTCATGACCGACGGTGAACGCGGCAGTTGGTATCGAGCGGCCGACTGCTCTATCCGGTTCGTCCCCTCGGTGCCGGTGGCAGCGGTCGAGCCAACCGGGGCTGGCGATGCGTTCCTGGCCGCTCTGATCTGCCGCCTGATCAGAGGTGGGTGGGCCGTGCCGGACGATTCGGATATTGCCTTCGCCGCCGCCGCTGGCGCCCTGGCAACCTTGCGCCATGGCGCCTGGGATGGGCTGCCCACGGGCGATGAGCTGAACGCATTTGTTCAGTCCGCCGCGGTTCAGGTCGGCTAGCCGGTGCCCTCCCCCGCCAGTCCCGTCGCCTTCACAGTTCTGGGGGTCGAAGTCCGCTGGTACGCTATCTTTATCCTCCTCGGCATCGTCGCGGCGGTCATCCTCGTCCGGTGGCTCGCCAAGCGACGCGGCATGGATGCCGATTTTCCCATCGACGCCGCGCCCTGGGTGGTGCTGGCCGGGATCGTCGGCGCCCGAGGCTACTACATTCTGCTCCGCTTCGATTACTTCCTGGCGAATCCGGGCGAGGCTATTAACCTCCGTCTCGGCGGCCTCACCATCCACGGCGCCATCGCCGGCGGCTTGCTGATGCTCGCCTTCTTGTGCCGGCGTCAGCGGCAGCCGTTTCTCCGTTGGTGTGATTTCATCATCCCGGGCGTGGCGCTCGCCCAGGCTATCGGACGGTGGGGCAACTGGGCGAACCAGGAGGCGTTCGGCGGCCCGACCAATCTCCCTTGGGGCGTGGCCATTGACGCCGGAAACCGGCCTCCGCCCTATGCCGCCAGCGAGCGGTTTCACCCAACGTTTCTCTACGAGTCGGCGTTCAACCTGCTCTACGCGGTCATCCTCTCATGGCTCGTCTTCAACGCACCGCGCTTACGCTGGTATCGCGACGGCGATGCGCTCTGGATCTACCTCATCCTGTACGGGTCGATCAGGTTTGTCATTGAAGCGATGCGGACCGACAGCCTCTACATTGGACCATTCCCAGCGGCGCACTGGATCAGCGGGGGTATGATCGTGGTCGGGGCCGCCATGCTCCTTGTTCGCCATCGATGGACCTCGACCGAGGTGGCGGGCCACGCTCGATGACGATGAGCGCCGTGTCTACACCACAACGCGATGAACAGGTCGGTTCTGCACTGTTCCTCGCGCTGGCGGAACGTTAGGGGGACTTCGACCAGCCGATCAAACAGCCCGAGCTGTCAGTCGCCCATGAGGCGTAGGAATTCGAGGCTTCGCCCCAACCAAGCACGAAGGGCCGCGTCGGTCGCGTAGCCGGGCGGGTCTACTTGGACATACGCTTCCGGCTGACGACCGCCGCCGATCTCAAATGGGCGCACATGCGGCTCCTTCAATGCCGCGAGGGCACCCTCGGGGCCTAAGCGAAGCATCAGCGCGTCGCCCGTCACGCCACAGCACATGCGGCCATCGACCATGAAGCAGTAGGCACCCATCATCGGCCGACCGACGACCCCTCCCGTGGATGCGGAGAGAACTTGGCCGACTCGTTCCATGGCGCCTCGGTCGTAGGGCATTAGACCTACGCACCCTTCTCTTCGACGGCGAGGTCGAAACTCTCCGCGAAATCCGCGACAGCTTGGGAGTTGCCAGTCGCGATCGTCGTCGTATCCACACCAGGCTAACCGCGCCTCTCCAGGTGGCACTCAACGGCTGCATTGCAGGCTCGGCGATGTGGCGGGAAGGGAGGGATTCGAACCCTCGGTCGAGGTTTAAGCCCGACAACCGCTTAGCAGGCGGCCCCATTCGACCACTCTGGCACCTCCCCGTGGTCTGGCATCTTTGATTCAGGCACCCACCCCGTTGCTAGCGGCGGAGAGGGAGGGATTCGAACCCCCGGGGCTTTCACCCGACTGTTTTCAAGACAGTTGCCTTAAACCACTCGGCCACCTCTCCCGGTGCCTACGCCCGGAAGTCGAGCTCAAGGCGCAGAGCGTAGTATACAAATCGCACTCGCCAGCAGCAATCGGATCGCCCGAGCACAAGGCGGAAGGCTATT
This sequence comes from Chloroflexia bacterium, assembly GCA_013696525.1. Taxonomy (GTDB): domain Bacteria; phylum Chloroflexota; class Chloroflexia; order Thermomicrobiales; family UBA6265; genus JACCYK01. The sequence goes on along the minus strand of JACCYK010000103.1, from coordinate 331 downwards.
CAAAGGCCGAGTCCACGCCCTCCGGCAAAAAGCTCCGCATGTTGCGCCGCGTCGCCAACGAGCCGAGCGACGCTAGCAAACGGTCAGCCTCCGGCGCGTACTCGCTCCAGGCGATCATATCGCTGAACTTGGCGCGCAGCTCAGTCTCGGTCATCGGATTCTCCGGGTCGCCTTTCGGCGCGTCCACCGCCGCCTGCTGCACCGTGCCGTCAGCTAGCTCCACGTCGATAGCGGCGGCCCACGCGGCCGGGTACTTGGCTTCCAGCTCCGGATCGAGCTCCAGGCGAATGCGAGACATCAGTTCGCGAACCTGGCTATCCTGGAGCATGGT
>JACCYK010000082.1 GCA_013696525.1 Chloroflexia bacterium | reverse complement strand
TCGAGGGCATCGAGTACCTCCGGATCAGCGGCACCTTCTGTGAGGCAGGACACTTCATCGATACCGGCGATATCGTCTTAAATCCGAATCGCCATCTGGTCCTGAAAGACATCACGCTCGTCGCCCCGTATGGCAGCAAGACCGGTCATTTCGTCAAAGCCCGCGCGTTGCTGGAACGAGACGCCGGCAAGCTGGACCAAATTGTCTCCCACCGGCTGCCGCTGGACCGCCTAGGCGAAGGATTCGACGCCCTGCTCGGCCGGTACCATTTGGATGGACGAGACGCGGTCAAAATCGCGATCGATCCGTGGCAGTCATGAAGATCACCGCGGTTGAAGCCGAGGTCTGGCGGGTGCCGTTCGCGGGGGAGGTGCGGCCCGCGTGGTCGCCTGGCAGCGTCTGGAGTGAGAATCGGCCGACGATCTTCCGCGTGGAGACGGACGAGGGGATCACCGGCCACGGGGCGGGGCATGGCGCTCCCGACGCGGTGCGAGAGCGAGTTGCGCCCAAGTTGATCGGCCAGGACCCGCTCTTCATCCCAGCCCTGGTGCGGACGATTCGCAACAGCGGCGCCGGCGCCGCGAGCTGGGGCATCGCCTGCGGGATCGAGATCGCCCTTTGGGATCTTGCCGGCAAAGCCGCCAACCTGCCTCTTTTCAAACTCTGGGGAGCGCAAACCAACCGGGTGAAGGCCTACGCCAGCCTGGTCGAGGTGCGATCGCCGGCGCGGCGGGCGGCGGATGTGCTCGCCTTGTATGAACGCGGCTACCGGGCGGTCAAGCTCCGGCTCCACGCCGACACGATCGCGGAGGATGTTGCCCAGGCGGCGGCCGTGCGGGAGGCGGTTGGCGACCGCATGGAGATCATGGTCGATGCCAACCAGGCCCAGGAGCCGGGCACCCCTGGCAGCGAACAGAGCGTCGTCTGGAGCTTCGCGCGAGCGGTGACAACCTGCCGCGAGTTCGCCCAGCTCGACGTGGTCTGGCTGGAGGAGCCGCTCGGCCGTTTCGATTTCGACCCCCTACGCCGTCTCACGGTCGCCTCCGACGTCCCGATCGCGGGGGGCGAGAACAATGTCGGCCTCCACGAGTTCCGCTGGCTGATCGATCAGGATTGCTATGACGTGATTCAGGCCGACGCGGTCGTCTCCGGCGGCCTGGGCCTGCTGCGCAAGGTGGCCGCCTATGCCGAGATGCACCAGAAGCCGTTCGTGCCCCATCACGGTGGCAGTGGCCTGGGCGTCGCCGCCCACCTCCATCTGAGCGCGAGCTGCCCCAACTCCGCCTACGTCGAGCTGTTGCAAGAGCCGCCGGACCTCCCGGTGGAACGGTTTCAGGGTTTGCTGCGCGAGCCGCTCGTGCCACGGGACGACGGCTATGTCTATTTGCCGGACAAACCGGGGCTCGGGGTGGTGCTGGCTGAAGGGTTGGAACGGATCGGGTAGGCCGAACGTGGAGGCGTCGACCGATCTCGTTCATCCTCGCGCGGTTTCGCTATCCCGTCGCCTCGTCGCGCCAGCTATGCGTCGGCACCCAGCCGAGCAGGCGCTTCGCTTTCTCTATCGAGTAGGGTGAGGCGAAGCCAGGAATCGGCCGTCTGATTTCGACGCTCGGCGCATACCTCCGGAGCAAATCCGCGGTCGGCAGCTCGGCCAGGGTATCGGCGGCGGTGACGTTGAAGGCTTCAAAGCCGGTGGCGTCGGTTTCCAGGGCAAGGCGGCAGATGTTGGCGGCATCGCGCGCATCAACGTAGCCCCAGAGCACCCGGCTCGTCTCCGGATCCGCGAGTGCCGCGTTCGTGATCGGGACGCGGGCCAAGGCCGCGCCGGGCGCGGCGACCCAGTGGAACCGCATGGCTGCCACCGCCATCCCAGACCGGCGGTGGAACATCTGCCCGGTCCGCTCATCAACCTCTTTCGAGAGGCCGTAGGCGTCGTGGTTGAGCAATGGGTGGTCCTCGTCCACCGGCGCGTAGAGCGGCACCGTCACCGCCGGGGAGTAGGCGTTGCCATAGGCGGAGATACTGGAGGCAAGAACCGCGCGTTTGACGCCGAGCAGTGACGCGGCGTGCAGGACAGCAAACGTCGCTCGCGTGTTGTTGTTGAAGACAACTTCATCGGCATGTCGATAGGGAGCTGGGATCGCGCCCAGATGCACCACCGCCTCGCACCCCACGAGGGCGCCGGCGACCTCGCCCACGCTTCCGACATCGGTCTGAATGAACCGTGCCGGCGACGATGGCCCACGGGCAGCGTTCGCGGGCGGACGGCGATCGGCATTGACCACGTCATACCCATGCTCGAGCAGATCCCGAACCACGAACTGCCCGAGGTGGCCGCTGCCCCCGGTCACGAGCACGCGCATGCCCAACGCCCCACCGATGTTTCCCCGAACGGACAGAAGTACGGCTACGTGCTAGCGGCCGCTTTCTCCACCGACTCGCCGAGCCCATGCATGTACCCCAGCGCGTAGAGACGGCCGAGGACTTGGTATCCGGGCGCCTGATTATCCTCACCGGCCATCGTCGGGACATGGTCCGGCCGGACCAGACCGCGATAGCCCTGATCGTAGTACACCTTCATCGCCTCGTACATATCAGTCTGGCCCAGGTCGTGGAAGGTTTCGGCAAACCGGGCCGGCGTCCCCTTGACGTCCCGGAAGTGGACAAAATGGATCGCGCCGCGGTCGAGAAACCGGCGAATCTCGGCCGGCACATCGGCGCCCATGGTGGAGAACGTGCCCTGGCAC
>JACCYK010000079.1 GCA_013696525.1 Chloroflexia bacterium | reverse complement strand
GACCAAATGCACGGGGACATCGGCGGCCCGGGCGAGGGCGAGGCAGTCATCGTATTCGGGCATGGCGCCGAGGACCCGGCCCTGCCAGCCGCGGAGTTTCAGCCGGACCTCTCCCCAGCGGGTGACGACCGGCTCGAAGCGGCGGGGCGCTTTGACTCGATCAACCGCCATGGCGCGGACGCCGAGCGTGGTGGTGTGCTCAATCAAGACGTCCTCGATCGCGCGCCGGCGGTCGGTGCTGACCAGCGTGGCGACCGTGGTCGCGGGACGGCCCTTCTTCATCGTGATCGGGGTCAGCCAGGCATCGAGGGCGCCGGCGGCGAACAATCGATCGAGCAGGGGCTCGAAGAACTGCGGGTTCATATCGTCGATGTTGGTTTCGATGACCATGTCGCCGTCGCTGTCACCCGGATTGCTGTCGCCGATCCAGACCCGGATCGCATTCGGCCAGGGTAGCTCCTTGGCGCCGAACCCGTAGCCGACCGCGCTGGGAACAAAGTTCGGGCGGCGGAACTCGGCGAGGGTCGTCAGGATCGCGGCGCCGGTGGGGGTCAGCAATTCGGCTTCGACCGGCTCCGGGCCGGGATCGGCCCCCGCCAGCGGGGCGCCGGCGCGGGTCAGCAGCTCCGCCGTGGCGGGCGCCGGCACCGGAATCAGGCCGTGCTGAGCGCGGACAAACCCATGTCCCAGGCGGGGCGGTCCGCTGAACACGCGCTCGATCCCCAGGAGGGCCAGGCCGATGCTGGCGCCGGCGATATCGACGATCGCATCGACGCCGCCGACCTCATGGAAGTGAATCCGCTCAATAGTGGAACCGTGGACCTTTGCCTCCGCTTCGGCCAGCCGCTGAAAGATGGCGAGGGCGCGGTCCCGGACCGGCTCCGCCAGGGCGGAGGCGAGGAGGAGATCGCGGATCGTGGCCCAGTCGCGGCTGACGCCATCCTCGCCGGCGGTGACGGTGACGCTGGTCCCGGCCAGCCCGTGCCGGTTCACCGGGGTGACGGTCAGCGTGTAGTTGGCAAGGCGGAGTTTACCCAGCTCAGCGCGGAGCGCGGTGAGGGACAGGCCAGCGTCGAGCAGGGCGCCAAGGATCATGTCGCCGCTGGCGCCGGAAAACGGGTCAAAGTAGGCGATGCGCATGATACCGGCGTCTCTCCTGTTCCCTCGCTCGGCCATCAACCGTGCCGCGTTGATTGTCGGCGGAGCATAGCAGAGGCCCGGCGCATCGCCGCGCGGGGCGTCATGCTACCATCGCCACGAAGAGGCATCCGGATGCACCGCGGCCACGACAGCCGGCACCAGGAGAGGAACCGACGTGTCATCTACTCGGACGGCAACGGCGCGGACACCCGGGCCAACGGCTCGACCCTACGGCGGGCACTCGCGGTCGGCGCCGCTGCGGCGGGTGCTGGTCCGCCAACCGGCCGCCCCGGCCACGGGTGACGAATGGAGCGAGTTTGGCTACCCACGGGCGGTCGATCAGGGGCGGGCCGAACAGGAGCACGCGGCCTTCCGGGGACTGTTGACGGATGCCGGGATCGAGGTGGTGGCGGCGGGACCGGATCGCCCGGGCTTGCTCGATGCCATCTTCACCGACGACGTGGCGATCATGACCGACGCCGGGGTGATCATCGTGCGGCCGGGGAAAGTGCTGCGCCAGCCGGAAGCCGAGCTAGCGGAACAATCCTTCACGGAGTTGGGCGTCCCGGTTTTGGGCCGGATCACGGCGCCCGGCACCGTCGAGGGGGGCGACACCTGTTGGCTCGACCAGCGGACGCTGGCCGTGGGCCGCGGCTACCGGACGAACCAGGCGGGGATCGACCAATTGTCGGCGATCCTGGCCGGGATCGGGGTCACGGTGGTGCCGGTCGCGCTGCCGCATTGGCATGGTCCCGAGGAATGCCTGCATCTGTTGTCGTTGATCAGCCCGATCGCGCCGGCGGCGGCGGTTGTCTATTTCCCCCTGCTGGCGACGTCGTTTGTCCAGGATCTGCAGGAACGGGGGTGGGACTTGATCCCGGTGCCGGATGAAGAGTTCGACAGCTTGGGCTGCAATGCCCTGGCCTTGGCGCCGTGGCGGGTGGTCGTGGTCGAGGGCAACCCGGTGACCCGGCGCCGGCTGGAGGAAGCCGGATGCCAGGTGCTCGCTTACACCGGGGAGGAGATCTCGTTGAACCGGATGGGCGGTCCCACTTGCCTGACACGGCCGATCTGGCGCGACACGGCCTAGCCGATGGTGTCGGTGGCGGCCGAACGGCCGGCGATGCGCGGGGCTGCCGTGCCCGGGGTCGAGC
>JACCYK010000059.1 GCA_013696525.1 Chloroflexia bacterium | reverse complement strand
GTTCAGGGCGAGGTCGCGCTCAACGGCGCGCCGGCGTCGATTACCGATCCGCGCCAGGCAATCCGCCAACGCATCGCCCATGTCCCCGAGGACCGGAAGACGGACGGCCTGATTACCCGGCTCTCGGTCGCGGACAATCTGTCGTTGCCAAGCCTCGACCGGCTGGACCGGCTGGGATTGCTCAGTCCAGCGAAGGAACGTGGGCTGGTCGACGAGCTGATCGACAAGCTCCGGATCAGGTTGCAATCGCCCCGTGAGCCGGTGCTTCGCCTCAGCGGCGGCAACCAGCAGAAGGTGGCCATCGCCAAGTGGCTCCCGTTGACGCCGCGGATCTATCTCCTGGCCGAGCCGACCCGCGGTATCGACGTCAGGACCAAGCAAGAGATCTACCGGCTGATGCGTGAGCTGACCAACGGCGGCGCCTCGATCCTCCTCATTTCCTCGGACACGATTGAGCTGCTCGGGATGTGCGACCGCGTCCTCGTCATGTACGAGCGGACGCCGGTCGTCATGTTGGCCGGTGACGAGGTCACGGAAGAGAACGTGGTCCATGCGTCGGTCGCCGGGCGCCAGGGCTCAGCGGGCGGCTCGGGGACGCTCAGCGCACCAGTAGCCGCACCGGATGCTGCCGCCTTGCCCTGGCGGCGCTGGCTCCCGGGCCTGCCGCGAAGTTGGCAGGACGTCGCGCCAATTTACGGCGTGACCGGCATCTTCGCGTTGGTCTACCTTTACTTGACGCGCGATACGTTTAGCCTGAACACGGTGACGAATCTGCTTGCCTACCTCTTTCCACTCTTCTTGGTGGCGATGGCGCAGTCGGTCATCATGCTAACCGGCGGCATCGACCTCGCGGTCGGTCAAATGATGAGCCTAGCCACCGTTGTCCTCGCCACCCAAATGTACGACACTCCGTCGTCGATGGTCACCGCCACCCTGATCGTGCTGGCCGGGGGCGGCCTGCTCGGCGCGGCTACCGGCGGCATTGTTTCGTTCTTCAAGCTGCCAGCGATCATCGTCACACTAGCGACTTCGTTCATCTGGGGCGGCTGGGCGCTCTTCGTCCTCAGCGTCCCCGGCGGCCACCTGCCGGTCTCGTTCGCTCGCGGCCTCACCGGCCAGATCGCCGGTGTCCTGCCAACGACCCTGTTGGTTCTAGCGATCGTGCTGGTCATCTGGAAATACATCAAGTCGACCAAGCTCGGGCTCAGCATCTATGCCGTCGGGGACAATCCGCGCGGCGCCTTCGTCAGCGGCATCCGGGTGACGCGGGCGCGGGTCAGCGCCTATGTCATTGCCGGGGTCATGACCGCGCTCGCCGGCATCGGCCTCTCGTCCTATGCGGCGACCGGCGATCCCTTGATCGGCGCCCCGTATGCCTTGGCTTCGATTTCCGCCGCCGTGCTCGGCGGCATCAGCTTCTACGGCGGCCAGGGCCAGCTCAAGGGGACGATCGCCGGGACACTCACCCTGGGCCTGATGACCCAGGTGCTGTTCATCTCCGGCCTTTCTCCGGCGTACCAGCGCGTTATCTACGGCGCCGTACTGATTGTGGCCCTGGGCATCAAGGCGTTCGCCGCCTATCGGATCGAGGAGGGGCGCTGACATGGCCCAGATCACGAAGGCTGCCTCACGCCGCGGCCCCGACCTGGCGCGCCTCGATCCCGTGTGGATCACGTTTGCCACCCTGCTCGCGCTCTGGGTCTTCAGTCTGGTCCGCATCGAAGGCTACCGGACCGTTGAGTACAACCTCTTCACGCTCCGGGTCGCCGCCTTTCTCGCCATTGTCGCCGCCGGGCAGACGCTGGTCGTGCTAATGGGGGGCATCGATCTTTCGGTCGCCGCCGTCATCACGATGACCGGGGTGGTCGGCGGCCACCTAATCACCCAGATTGGCGAGGCCGGCGGCATCCTGCTCACGCTGACGTTGGCGGCGATCGTGGGCGTCGTTAATGGCCTCGGCGTGGTCGCCCTCCGCCTGCCGCCGTTGGTCATGACGCTGGCCAGCCTGAACATCATCCAGGGCGTGTTGTTGGTCTATAACGCGGGCAAACCGGTCAGCGGCGAGTCGCCGTTCCTTAATTACTGGGCGCTGGGCACGCTGCTCGGCGTGCCGGCGCCGGCCGTCCTGCTTGCCATCCTCTCGATTATCTGCATCGTCTTGTTGCAGCGCACCGCCTTCGGCCGGGCGATCTATGCGATCGGCAACAATCCCCGCGCCGCCCTACTTTCGGGCATCCCCGCCGGCATCATCCAAATCGGCACCTACGCCCTCTGTAGCACGTTCGCCGGCATTACTGGGCTCCTCCTCCTGGGCCGGACCGGCTACAGTTCGAAGACCGCGGGCGACCCCTATTTGTTGATGTCGATCGCGGCGGTTGTCATTGGCGGCACTTCAATTTTGGGGGGCCGCGGCAAGTATGTCGGCACGATCGGCGGCGCGCTCCTGCTGACGGTCCTCGTCAACGTCCTGACGGTCGAGAATATCCCGGAAGCCGGGCGGATGATGATCCAGGGAGGGCTTATCCTGCTGTTGCTGATCGCCTATGCCTCGTCCGAGCAGTAGGGTCCGGCGTCGATGCGGCTGACGGTCCTTGGTGGTAGCGCGGCTGGTCCAAACGCCGGTATGGCCTGCTCCGGCTACCTGATCGAGTCCGGAACCACCCGGCTCGTCCTCGATTTCGGCCCTGGCGTTCTGCCGGAGTTGCGACGCCACACCGATTTCCGACTCCTCTCCGCCATTGTCATCTCGCATATGCACCTGGACCATATGCTCGATCTCCTGGCCCTGCGGCACGCCCTGGCCTACAACCCGCGGCCCGCGCCAGCCCCGATCCCGCTCTGGCTGCCGCCGGCCGGCGCCGCCCACCTGGCGCAAGCAACCGCCCCCTTCGATACCTGCGATGAGCCCGGCCGCTTCGGGCGGGCCATCGAGGTCAACGAATACGATCCTGAAATTGGGCTCGGGATCGGCGACCTTCGTATCACCTTCGCTCCCACGATCCATTACGTTCCCGGCTACGCGATGCGGATCGCGAACTCGAGCGGGCAATCACTCGGCTACACCGGAGACACCGGACCCACCGCTGACCTGGCGGATTTCTTCACCGGCGTCAACATCTTGGTCGCCGAATCGACATTGATCGATGGCGGTTCACTTCCGGTCCAAGTACGGGGCTCGCTGACGGCCGCCGAAGCGGGTGAACTCGCGCGCAACGCTGGCGCGTCGGTGCTGGTCCTCACCCACATGTGGGAGGAGCTGGGATTCGCAAACTACCGGGCGGGGGCGGCGGCCGCATTTCCTGGCCGCATTGAGCTAGCCCGGCCGGGCCTGACGATTGCCGTCGAATAGCTGGTCGCGGCGTTTGGTTGGTCCCTCGTGACCAAGCTCGGGAATGAATCCCCGAGCTAAAATCACAAACCCGGCTGAAGCCGGCTATCCTCGAATCTTGGCCACAAAGCTGGCAATCGGTTCACGTCGGTAGTCGGTGGATGCGAGATACGCAGCATCCTTCAGGATGGTTTGTGATTTCAGCTCGGTGGCTTCAGCCCCGAGCTTGGCCGGGCATCACCCAATTCGACCGATATCTTTGCCCCAAGTGCTTGCAGCTTCGGTACGAATGACTCGTAGCCGCGGTCGATGTGATGGATGTCGGAGACGACCGTTTCCCCGCTCGCGATCAGCCCGGCCAGGACGATGCCGGCACCAGCGCGGATGTCAAGCGCCCGCACCGTCGCCCCATGCAACGGCGTGGGGCCGGTAATCTCGGCGTGGGTGCCGTACCGGACGGCTTGCCTCGTGTCCCCGGCGTCGCCGACCGAGGTGAGCTTCTCAACCCAAATCGAGGCCCCCATCGCTTGCAGCTCGTCGGTGTAGCGCAGCCTGTCCTCGAACACGCGCTCGTGGAGCTTCGACCGGCCATCGGCCTGCGTCATCAGGACCGCGAACGGCGCTTGGAGATCGGTCGGGAAGCCCGGGAACGGCAGCGTCTGGACCTCGACCGCGCGCAATGACTGGCCTGGCCGCACCAGCATTCGCTCCTCATCGACCCAGACCTCGGCTCCCGCCTCCCGCAACTTGGCGGTGAGCGGCAGCATGTCGCCGTCGCGGACATTACGCAACGTCACCTCACCGCCGGTAATGACCGCCGCGATCGCGTATGCTCCGGCCTCTAGCCGATCCGGCAGAATCGTCTCGGCCACACCATGCAGCCGGTCGACGCCCTCGATGGAGATAATCGGCGAGCCCAGGCCGGAAATGCGGGCTCCCATCCGGTTCAACATGTTGCCGACGTGAATGATTTCCGGCTCGCAGGCGGCATTGACGATCGTCGTCCGCCCGCTGGCCAGCGTCGCCGCCATAAGGAGATTCTCGGTCCCGGTGTGACTTGGGTAATCCATGTACAGGCGGCGGCCACGTAAGCCGGCGGTGCGGGCGGATAGGTGCTGCCCGTCCTCCTGGAACTCGACGGTCGCGCCCATCTGCCGGAAGCCGCGCACATCTACGTCAACCGGCCGCGCCCCGAGCCGGCAGCCGCCGGGGGTCGAGGCGCTCATCTCACCACATCGTGCCAACAGCGGACCGGCCACGAGAAATGAAGCGCGCATCCGGGCCACCAACTCGGGAGGCGCCGCGGTTGTGGAAATCTCCGCCGCGCGGACGCGAAGCTGCTTGCGCAACGGGTCACGTTCGACGGTTGCTCCCAGGGCGCGCAACAGCTCGACCATGTTGTCGATGTCCGCTAGATTCGGCACGTTTCGCAGCACGCACTCATCGGACGTCAGCAAGGTGGCGGCAAGTGCGGGCAAGACGGCATTCTTGGCGCCGCCGATCGTCACCTCGCCCCGGAGCGGCGTCCCGCCCTGGATGCGGATGACCCGTTGACCGGTGGCCAAATGGCCAGATTCTGGCGCGGTCGAGGTCGAGTTGGTGACTGACACGTTGCGCAACTCCTTAGCGGCAACCGGTCAGCGAGGAATCGCCGATTCGGTTTTGTCCTGCACATGACAGCATACCGCGGACGCACCGAAGGAGGATCGGCGATCCTCCTTCGGACGTTCTTCGCCGTGTAGTTAACCCACCGGAAGTCACTCTGCCGAGGCATCCGGGGTGACGGGATTGGCTACCAATCGCGATCAGCCACTGTCCGACGAGCCACGCCGCGATCCTCGGCGCTGTCCGATCCGGAGACGGATGTTGGCGCGGCGCAGGGCGTCCGCGGCTTGCTCCAGCTCCATGGTCGACTCGCGGTTCGTGATCGCGGTTTGCGCGCTCCGGCGGGATTCCTCGGCTCGGGCCAGGTCGATTTCCTCGGCCCGCTCGGCGGTATCAGCCAGCACGATCACCTTCTCCGGGGTGACTTCGATGAAGCCGCCGAAGACGATGATCGACTCTTCCCGGCCATCCTTCTTAATCCGCAGCTCGCCCGCGTCAAGGGTCGAAATCAGCGGCGCGTGGCGCGGCAGGATACCGAGCGTGCCATCCGACCCCGGCGCGATCACCATATCCACGTCGTCCTCGGTCAGGATGACACGTTCACCGGTCACAATTTCGACATGGAGCTTGGCCATTTCGGTCTACCCTCGGTTCCCCGCCCGGCGCGAGCCGGACGAACTGCTTACGCCGCCGCCGCGCCCATCGTCTTTGCCCGCTCCACGGCCATATCGACATTACCGACCATGACGAACGCTTGCTCGGGCAGGGAATCGTGACGGCCTTCCAGGATTTCCTTGAACGACCGCACGGTCTCCGCCAACGGCACGTATTGGCCGGGCGTCCCGGTGAAGACTTCCGCCGTGAAGAAGGGTTGGGACATGAACAGTTCGAGCTTGCGGGCCCGGCTGACGGTCACCTTGTCCTCGTCGCTCAGCTCCTCGACGCCGAGAATGGCGATGATGTCTTGCAGGTCGCGATACCGTTGTAGCACCTGCTGCACCTCACGGGCCACGTTGTAGTGGTCCGCGCCCACGATCAACGGATCGAGGATGCGCGAGTTGGACGAGAGCGGATCGACCGCCGGGTAGATGCCCTGCGCCGCGATCGAGCGCTCCAGCGCGATCGAGGCGTCGAGGTGCGCGAACGATGTCGCCGGCGCCGGGTCGGTGATGTCGTCGGCGGGCACGTAGATCGCCTGGACCGACGTGATCGATCCGGTCTTGGTCGAAGTAATCCGCTCTTGGAGCTGACCCATTTCGGTGGCCAACGTCGGCTGGTAGCCGACCGCGCTCGGCATCCGGCCGAGCAACGCCGATACCTCGGAGCCAGCCTGGACGAAGCGGAAGATGTTGTCGATGAAGAGCAAGACGTCGCGACCTTCGTCCCGGAAGTATTCGGCCATTGTCAGGCCAGCCAGGCCGACCCGGAGCCGGGCCCCTGGCGGCTCGTTCATCTGGCCGAAGACGAGGACCGTCTTATCGACGACGCCCGATTCGTGCATCTCGCCCCAGAGCTGGGTGCCCTCGCGGGTGCGCTCACCTACGCCGCAGAAGACTGAATAACCACCGTGCTCGGCGGCAATGTTTCGAATCAGCTCGGTGATAATCACCGTCTTGCCGACGCCGGCGCCACCGAAGACGCCGGTCTTGCCGCCCTGGGTGAAGGGCGCGATCAGGTCGATCACCTTGATCCCGGTCTCGAACACTTCCACGGTCGTGGCCTGCTCCTCGAACGACGGGGGCGGCCGGTGAATCGGCAGTCGTTCATTGGTCTCGACCGGGCCCTTCTCGTCGATCGGCTCACCAATGACATTGAAGATCCGGCCCAACGTCTCCGGCCCGACCGGGACCGCGATCGGCTGGCCGGTGTCGAGCACGTCCATACCGCGGCGAAGCCCATCGGTGGAGCTCATCGCGATCGCCCGCACGGCATCGTTGCCGAGGTGGGTCTGCGTTTCCAACACGAGGACCGAGCCGTCGTCGCGAGTGACCTCAATCGCGTTGTAAATCTCGGGCAGCTCGTTCGATGGATATTCGACATCGATGACGGGACCCGTAATTTGCAAGATCTTGCCGGTAGCGCCCATGATTCTGTATTGCTCCTTTACGAGTCATAAGTCGTAAGTCGTAAGTCGTCGGTTGTTCGGGAGTCACAGAGCAGTGGCAGATGCCCCTCTGTTTACTTACGACTCACGACTCGTCTTAGGCGTTCGCCGCGTTGGCGCCGGCGGCAATTTCCGAGACTTCGCGGGTGATTTGGGCCTGGCGGGCCTTGTTGAGCGACAGCCGGAGGTCACCCGCCAGCTCTTTCGCGTTCTCCGAGGCGTTGCGCATCGCCACCATCCGGGCCGAATGCTCGGAGGCGGTCGATTCCAGGATCGCCTGGTAAAGTTGAATCTCGATATAGCGCGGCAGGAGGTCGCGCAGCACCGCTTCCGGGCTCGGCTCGAAGATATAGTCGGTGTAGGTGCCGGCCTCTTCCGGTTGGGTGATGGGCAGCAACTGCCGGACCTCGGGCCGTTGAGTGATGGTGTTCACGTACTCGGCGAACACCACGAAGACCGCATCGACCTTCCCCGCGTAGAAGTCGGTCAGGGCCACGTCGGCGATCGGGCGGACATCGTCGAGCGAGACGTTGTCACCCAGGCCGACGAACGCGGCGACGACATCCTGTTGGGTGCGAACCATGAAGTCCCGGCCCTTCTTGCCGGCCGCGATCACCTCGACCGGGACGTTCGCCTCGCTCAAGATATAGCGGCTGGCCCGGCGCACGATGTTCGAGTTCAGGGCACCGTTCAGGCCGCGGTCGGGCGTGATCACGATCAAGGCCGATCGTTTCACTTCGCGTTGTTGGAGGAGCGGAAACGCGGCAGCATGCTCCGGATCGAGGTTCAGCGACGCCAGATCGGCGATGACCGCTTCCAGGCGCTCGCTGTAGGGCCGGCTGGCCAGCACCCGCTGTTGCGCTTTCCGCATCTTGGCCGCCGACACCATCTCCATCGCCCGCGTCACCTGCGACATGTTGGAAACGCTGCGGATGCGGCGTTGAATTTCGCGCGCGGTGGCCACTCTAGACCTCCAGTGTCATCGGTGCTGTATCAAGCTGCACGCTGGTCCGAACCGGGTTCGGCCAGCGGAGAAATCGCTATGCCGCCGCTCGGCTGCTCGCCCACCGCGAGCCGCCCTTGAAGTCTTCGCTCGCCCGCTTCAGCGCCGCCGTCAGCTCGTCGTCGAGCGCCTGCCGCTCCGCGATCGTGGCCAGCAGGTCGGCATGGGCGCTCCGCATGTACTCCAGGTACTCGTTCTGAAAACTGACGACCTGGTCCACCTGGACATCGGCCAGGAAGCCGTTCGACGCCATCCAGAACACTGCCGCCTGCTCTTCAACCGGCAGCGGTTGATACTGACCCTGTTTGAGAATCTCGGTCATTCGCTGACCGGTCTCGATCTGGTTGCGTGTCACCGGGTCCAGATCGGCGGTCCCGAACTGGGCAAAGGCGGCGAGCGACCGGTACTGGGCAAGCTCAAGCCGCAAGCGGCCCGTCACCTGACGAATCGCCTTGATCTGGGCCGCGCCGCCGACGCGGGAGACGGACACGCCGACGTTGATCGCCGGCCGGATCCCGGCGTAGAAGAGGTCCGGCTCCAAGAAGATCTGGCCATCGGTGATCGAGATGACGTTGGTCGGGATGTAGGCGGAAATATCGCCAAGCTGGGTCTCAATAATCGGCAACGCGGTCAGCGAGCCACCGCCCTGGTCTTCACTGAGGCGGGCGGCCCGTTCGAGCAGACGCGAGTGGAGGTAGAAGACATCACCAGGGTACGCTTCACGGCCCGGCGGCCGGCGGCTCAACAACGAGACCTCGCGGTATGCCTGGGCGTGCTTGGAGAGATCATCGTAGACGATAAGGGCGTCGCCCCCGCTCTCCATGACCTCCTCGCCAATGGCGCAGCCGGAGAAGGGAGCGATGTATTGCAGCGGCGCCGGGTCAGCGGCGGAGGCAACCACCACGACGGTGTGCTCCATGGCGCCATTCTCTTCCAGGATCCGAACGACCTGGGCGACCTGCGCTTGCTTCTGCCCAATCGCGACGTAGATGCAGGTGACGTCGCCGCCCTTCTGGTTGATGATGGTGTCGATCGCGATCGCGGTCTTCCCGGTCTGGCGGTCGCCGATGATCAGCTCCCGCTGGCCGCGGCCGATGGGGATCATCGAGTCAATCGACTTGATGCCGGTCTGAAGCGCGGTGTCCACGTTCTGGCGAAGGACGACGCCGGGAGCAATCCGCTCAATCGGCCGCCGCTTGTCCGTCTCAATCGGTCCCTTGCCGTCGATCGGCTGACCGAGAGCATTGACGACGCGGCCGACCAGGGCCGGTCCCACCGGCACCGACGAAATGGTTCCGGTGCCGCGCACCTCGTCGCCTTCTTCAATATTTTGATATTCACCAAGGACGATGACGCCGACTGAATCCTCTTCGAGGTTGAAGGCGAGGCCGATGGTGCTGGTTCGCGGGAACTCCACCAGCTCCGACGCCATGACCTGGCTGAGGCCGTGGACATTGGCAATGCCGTCGCCGACGCTGACCACGGTGCCGACGTTACTGATGGTCGCCGAGTCCTCGAACCCGGAGATTTGCTGCTTGATAATGTCGCTAATTTCTGTGGCTCGGACGGCCATTGTTCTGCTCCTCTACCGTGGCGCGACCGGGTCGGCCGCATCCCGCTGTTGCCGAAACCGTCCCCGCGGCAATCTGAACTCCAGACCTCGGTTAGCCGGTCGCGGCCAGGCGCGTCCGCAACCGGCGGAGCCGGCTGAGCACGCTGCCATCCACTAAGACATCGCCAATGCGGGCGATAATGCCGCCGATAATCTCGGGATCGACCGCTAATCGCAACTCGACCTGTTTGCCGGTCATCGCGGCCAGCCGTTCCTTGACCAGGGCTTGCTCGACCGCGCCCAATGGCTCGGCGGTGGTCACCTCCGCCACGACGATGCCGCGCTCGGCCCTGATACCGTCCTCAAACAGCTTGTTGATCGCCGGCAGGTCGTTCAGCCGGTCGCGCTCAAGGAGGAGGCGGGCCAGATTCTTGGCCTCTGGTTGCCCATTGACTAGAACCTGGTCCAGGAGCTCTATTTTCCGTGCTTCGGTCGCGTTTGGGCTAGCGAAATACGAGGCTGCGCCCGAATCGCTCATCAGCGCGGAGAGACCGGCGAGGTCAGTCTGCCAAGCGTCGAACGTGCCTCGCTCCTTCGCCAGGCTGAGCACCGCTTGGGCGTAACGCTTTGCCGCACCGCGTGCCACGTTGGGTCTCTCCTCCGTGAGTCGTGAGTCGTGAACCGTCGGTGGGCCGGGTCGTCAAGCCTCCAGCGGCCATGGGCTTACGACTCACGACCTACGACTCACGACTCCGTCCGTTCGCTGGCGCCGCTTCCGCCAGCGTCTCTTCGATCAGGCGAGTTTGGGTCGCGGGATCGAGTTCTTTGCGGACGATGCGGCCCGCCGCCATCACCGCCAGATCGGCGACCTCTTGGCGAAGTTGCTGGCGGGCTTGCTGCGTTTCCTGACGCAAGGTCGCTTCGGCCCGGGTGAGGTACTCCTCGGCCTGGGCGTTGGCCTGCTCGCGCGCCCGGTTCAGCGTCGCCTCGCCCGCGTCGCGAGCTTGGGCCACGATTTGCTGCGCCTGCTGGCGGGCTTCGACCAACACTTCTTCGTTCCGGGCCGCCGTCGCCGCCAGCTCCGCCTTCATCCGCTCCGCCGCTTCGACGCTCTCCCGAATTCGGTCCTGACGTTCATCGATCACCCGCGTGATCGGGCCCAGGGCGAAGCGCCACAGCAGCCAGAGGAAAATGATGAACGCGATGAGCTGGACAAGCAGGTTCCAGCCATTGATCCCCAGGCTGTCCAACATTGGCCACATGCCTCCTTATCTCGCCTGAGCCCGGCGCCGCACCGGCGTGATGACGCCGCTTGCGGCGTGGTATCCGGTGCGGCCGAAACGACCTACGTGAAGAGAATGATAATCGCGATCACGAAGGCATAGATGGCGACCGCTTCGGAGAGCGCCGCACCGATGATCATCGTGGTCCGGATCGCGCCTTCCGCTTCCGGGTTGCGGCCGAGCGCTTCCATCGCACCCTTGACCGCCAGACCAATACCGAGGCCCGGGCCCAGACCACCGACCCCGATCGCGATCGCGGCCCCGAACTGCTTTGCGACATCAACGTCCACCGTGACTTCCTCCCCGCGTCCAGAGCTCGAACGCGCTATTGTTCACGCTCGGGAACGACTCCCCGTCGTCCCGCCCGTTTCCCAACCTAGAACCAATACCATGGCGCCATGAACCTGGCGCTCGATTCGTTCTCATATGCAAGGTGCCCGGGCGCGAAGCGATCCGCGCCGGCACCCGTCGCCGTCGATCAATCGCCCGCCGCACCGCTGGCCACCGGCCGCGCGGGCGCTGGCTCAGCCTCGTGGCCGGGTTCGGCCGCGTGATGCTCCTCCTCGTGATGCCCCGCCGTCGCCAGCGTGATATAGATGAGGGTGAGGAGGGCGAAGACGAGCGCTTGAATGGTGCCGAACAGGACTTCGAGGAAGAGGAAGACCACCGGGAACAGCAACGGGATGACCGCGATCTTGATCGCGTTTGCCATGCCGACCATCACCGCCAGCAAGACCTCGCCGGCGAAGACGTTGCCGAAAAGCCGGAACGAGAGCGAGAGGATGCGGGCGAACTCCTGGATCAGCTCGAGCGGGAAAATCCACCAGGGATCGGCCATGTGCTTGATCCGGCCGACCAGGCCGTGGGAACCGACGCCCAGCACCTGGACCGTGGTAAAGGTCACCAGGGCCATGGCCAGGGTCATGTTCAGGTCGGCGGTCGGGGCGCGGAAGAGCGGGATCAGCACCGCGTGGTCCGCTTCAGCGTCAGCTTCAGTTTCGGCTTGGGCGAGGGTCGCGACCGAGCCGAGCCCCGGGTTGACCACTTCGGCCACGTCCAGCGCCGCGTGCTCGTCGCCCAGCACCGGCTCATTGTGATAGACGCCGATCGTCCCCACCCCGGGGAACAAGCCGGAGAAATTCCCAAACAGGATGAAGATGAAGATGCCGGCCACCAGCGGGAAGACGCGGCGCCCCGCCGCCTTGCCGGCGGTGCTTTCGACCAAGCTCAGCAAAAACTCGACGATCAGCTCGGCCACGCCCTGGGATCGGCCCGCCGGGATCACCCGCGCTTTGCGCGCGATCACGGTGCCGGTAATGAGGATCACGGCCATGACGATCAGCATCGTCAGGAACGAGTTAGTGATCGGGACTGGTCCGACGTGGAAGAGTGTTTCGGCCGCAATTGAGACGTGAACTTCCATGCGGGCGCTACTCCTCGCCGTCCATGCGTGTCTGCTCCACCCGACTCGCCACCGGCGGCTCCGCCCGGTTGGCCGACCGGTTTGCCGTGATCGCCGCGAGCCGTTTGCCAAGCGGTCCTGGCGGGCGATCCGACCGCCCGATCCGGGCCAGCTCGTAGAGCTCGTAGCCCGCGGCAACGAGGGCGAGCGCGGTCCCGATCAGGGTGAGGGTTGGTCCCGTCCCGAACAACCGGTCAAGCGCGGCGCCGCCGGCGATCAGCCCGATCAGCGTGACGACGATCGAACAGCCAAGCCCAACCGCCGCCCCGGTGGCTTCCAACTGCCTCGTGTCCTTCGGCGCCGGTTCGGTTGCCACGGGCGACCCCAAGTGATGTGAATAATATCACAAACTCGAACCATGAGCGTGTCAGGCAGGCATCACCACCCGGCTACGCACCCGGCGCGATGGCCCAATCCGCATCCTACCCTAACCGTGCCCGCGCCGCGGCCGGACTCCCGCGAATCGCGCCAGATCGTCAATCATGTTCCGGCACACCCTATGCCACCGGCGCGCCGCGGGCGGGCTGAGCGTCTCGGGTATCAGCCCTTCCCGCGCCTTAGGCTCCTTCGCTCTCCGCGGCTCGATCGCTGGCTCGATCGCGCGTGTCGAACTCTTGGACTATCTCTCGCTCGCTCACCCACCGCTCCTGGTAGCGCCCCCCGGTATAGGCGCCGATAATTCGCCGCCAGAATGCTTGCGCCGCCGGGTTGGCTCGGACCTGAAGGAGTTGCCACGCACCGGGGAACCGCTGGAACACCGCCAGTGCCATGGCGGCGCCAAAACCGCGGCGGCGATAGGCCCGTGTCACAAAGAAGGCGCCGATGAACCGCCGCTGACCGCTACCGGTTATTGGGCTTGACTCATCGACGAGCACGAACCCGGCCGGCTTGCCATCGACCCGGAGCAGCAACGCGTGCTTGCCCGGTTCGGTCCAATAGCGCTCCAACCACGGCCGCGAGCTCGGCTGGAACCATCCTTCCTCGTCGACATCGGAATGCTCGAGCTCGCTAAAGTCATAGAGATAAAACTCAAACAGCCGTTGCGTCAGGGCCCGTTCTTCCGTCCGAACTTGGCGCAACGTCCATGAGCCGGGGCTAGGCTCACCGGCCGTGTCCGCCAGGCTTCGGCTCGGCTCGTGCTCCACGCGGGCTCCTGACACGCATCACTCAGCTTTCGGCCCGGCCCCAGCGGTCGTTCGCCCTGGGCCTCAGGCGTTAGGATACCCCCATTGCCGGCCGCGGCTGCGCGGCATGCCACGGCGCGAGCCGATGATCATGAAGGACAACTGCCATGTGTGTAGGACTTGACCAGCAGCCGACGGG
>JACCYK010000058.1 GCA_013696525.1 Chloroflexia bacterium | reverse complement strand
CCCCACCAGGCAGCATTGGCACGATACGTTGAAACATCACCTGCAACACCTCGACGTCCTGGAGAAGTTCCTCTGCTGAAGCACCAGAGGCGAATTTTACTTGGACGCGGCACGCTAGTTCGCGCAGGTGCCCAAGCTCAATCAGGATCCTTGGTTCGTAGTCAAGAAAGAGCATTACATAGCACCTCGGAGTTCCTTCGCAATCAAGGCGGAGAGGCTGCGGACCCTGACTCACAATAGGGGCAGCGTTCCCAGCCCCTCCAGGAGCATGAACAACACCTGCCGTCAGCGATCATACAATTCAGGCAGGTTGTGTTAGGTGTCATCTCGTAAGGACGGTGCGACGAGCGTGGGTAATGTAGATCAGATCGACAAAGAGCAGTTGCTCGCGAGCGCGGCAACGTACTTGATCGAAGGGCACGACGAAGATGCAGCCCGCCTCCTCCTGGCCTGTCATATCGAAGACCTCAGCGAGCAGGAAGCTGGCAGTTGGGATCCTCCCAGCCTCCTTGTTGAGCTACGGGGACCCCGAATGGCCTACGACGCACTTGTCGATCTATCTCGGCAGCCTCCAGATGCACCCGGCCAACGAGTGCAACAGGCGTTTCAGGCCGTTCTCCCTCGCGGCTATGGTTGGAGGCAGTTGGAAATACGCGCCGAACTCGTCCCGATTGATCCGGATTGGCGGACGCAGCTAATATCGCGAGTGCAAGGGACAGCGGTCGATAACCAAGGACTGATACCAAAAGACTTCCGATTATGGAACAACCTTCGATTCCGGTCCGCAACAGAGGTGAAGATCGCCGAAGCCCTTGACCGAGCCGGGGTACTCTTCTTTCCCCTTTGCCGAGGCCGGCTGAATCAGAGACAGGTTCGCGTCACTCGTGAGCCGGACTTCCTTGTCTGTCATCAGGGAAGGTGGGGCATGATCGAAGTAGACGGTGAACCTTGGCACCGAGGCATGGCAGCAGAAGATCATGCACGTGACAGGCTCTTCAAGGCTCACGGGGTCAAGGTTGTCGAGCATTTCGACGCCAAGCACTGTTACAACATCCCTGATGAGGTAGTAAAGCGTTTTCTCGCGATCCTGACAAGCAATGGTTGACGGAGAATCGAGGCCAACCCATTCCCTGATCAAGGATAAGATAAAGAGTGAGTTTGATCTCTTTCGAAGGGGATCAATAACGTACTGGCAGGAGGCGAAAGGAGAGGCCAGCTATCCGAGAAGCACTCGAGGGAGCCCCTTGGGCTCTTGTCGCTGGCCGGGCTAACCACTGCAATTGTGCCACAGATGGAATCCGAAGGACAATCAATCCTCCTCGTGGCGAACGCCCGTCAGGTGAAATGCATCGTGGAGAAGACAGTGCGCCCCACCGTCACTCATCTTCGGCAGGCTGCTTACCATGTGCCAGGTCGCTCGCTAGGCGACTGGTGTGGCCACGAACTCACGCTTGAGCTCGACCGGGGGCGGCGCGGTCTCCCGGATCAGGGCTGGCCGGGGACGCCGGATCGATCCAAACCGATGCCTCGTAGGTTCGGGCCACCTCGATGATCGCGGTCGCCCTCGTCCTGGTGATGATCGGCACCATCCTGATGGCCGCGATGAGCACACTCGAACGCAAGGACTTCTCCTGGAACCAGCTTCAGCTCGGTTGGGGCCGATCCGCCGGGCGGTGGGCCGCGACTCCGCCGACGATCAGGCTCACCCCGACGATCTCAGCCGGCGTTGGGAGCTGGTGTAAGACAATGACCCCCACCACCACGGCGGTCGCGGGCAGCAGTGCCAGGAGGAGGGCAAACGTCGCCCGCGGCAGCCGGGCCATTGCCAGTTGATCGCACACATAGGGAATGACGGACGAGCAGACCCCGATCCCGACCGCCGCCAACACGAGGGTCGGTTGCCGCGCCGTCGCCGCGATTCCACCAATTGCCAACGGGAAGACCGTCACCAACGCCACCAGCATTGCCGCCGCCAGGCAGTCGATCGCCTGCCCAGTGCGCTGCCGCGCGATCCGATGACCCAGGACAACGTAGAGCGTGAAGAGCAGGCAATTGGCAAAGGCGAGCGCGAACCCGATGGGCTCGCCGGCCAGCCGCGCATCGGTCAACAGCCACACCCCGCTCACCGCCACCGCCAGCGCCAGCAGGTTGCGCCCGGTCCGCAACCCGATTGCCGCCAGCGCGATCGGACCAAGGAACTCGATGGCGCCGACGGTGCCGAGCGGCAAGCGTTCGATGGCGAGGTAGAAGACCGAATTCATCACGCCGAGCACCACGCCAAGCGCCAGCACCAGACGCCGCTGCCGCGATGACCATGATCGCCAGCGCCGCCACGGCCGGCGCCAGGCCGCGAACAGGATCGCGGCGCTCGCGATCCGCAATCCCGCCACGCCCAAGACCGGCACCGAGGTAAAGAGGAGCACCGCAAAAGCGGGACCGAGGTAATGGAATACCGCGCTGACAACGAAGTAGCCGTGTGGCGGCATGAGTTGGATGGTTCTCGTTGCCCACCGCGGGTGTGAATTGTCACCGCTCGACTCCCCAATCATACTTCTATACTAGGAAGGATTCACATGCCTGTATATGGACGAATTGAAGGGGAGGAACCCTGATGACTCAAACATTAACGAATGAACGGCTCTTTGCTTACAGCCCTCCTATCGGCCTACTCGACGCGATCAACCGGCGTCTGCTGGAGGCGCTGCGCGACAACCCGCGCCTGCCGATGACCGCGCTGGCGCGGCGGGTCGGGATGTCGTCGCCGGCCGTGACCGAGCGGGTCCGGCGGTTGGAGGAGGCCGGGGTCATCCGAGGCTACCGGCTCGACCTCGATCCCGCCGCCCTGGGCCTGCCGCTGACGGCCTACATCCGAATCCGCCCCAATGCCGGTCGCCTGGCGGCGGTCGCCGCACTCGCCGAAGCCATTCCCGAGATCGTGGAGTGTCACCGGATCACCGGCGACGATTGCTTCATCCTCAAGGTCCACCTGCCGAGCATGGATCAGCTTGACCGCATCCTCGACCGCTTCCTGGCGCACGGTGTCACCACGACGTCGATGGTCCAATCCTCCCCGGTGCCCCTCCGCCCGTTGCCGGTGCCCGAACCATGACCGCTCGCTGCTCCCTCTCCACTACTCGCTTCTATTTGATACATAGTATCCTTATGCGGCGATGCCGGACGCCCCGGCTCGAGACATCGGAACTATTGGACCCGCGCTCGCTGGTCTGATCGAGGAGGACTTCATGCTCCGCCGCGCAATGATATGGATCACGGCAATCGGGTTGGTCGCCAGTCAGGGCGCCCCGGCCGAAACCCAAGCCCAAGAGTCAGACCAGCCGCTCAACATCGTTACCTCATTCAGCATTCTCGATGATCTCGTCCGGCAGGTGGGGGGTGAGGCGATCGTGACGCACCCGCTGGTGGGCGCCGGCGCCGATTCCCACACCTACGAGCCGGCCCCCGCCGACGTGGTGACGCTGGCCGAGGCCGACCTCGTGTTCGAGATTGGGCTGGGGTTTGAAACCTGGCTCGACGGCATCTACGAGTCGTCCGGCTCCGATGCCGCCCGGATCATCGTCTCCGAGCCCGTCGAACCGCTCGGCTTTGACGATGGGCACCAAGAGGACGAGGAGCACGACGAGGCGAACCACGAGCAGGAGGAGCACGAGGAAGAGCACGACGAGGACGCGGCGGATGACCATGACGAGGACGCGGCGGATGACCATGACGACGAGGCTGGCGAGGGCCACGAGGGCCATGAGCATGGCGAGTACGACCCGCACATCTGGCACGACGTGACCAACGCCATCCTCATGGTCGAGACCATCCGCGACGCCCTGGCCGACGCCGACCCCGCCAACGCCGCGACCTACGAGGCCAATACCGCCGCCTACATCGCCGAGCTGGAGGAGCTGGACGCCTGGGTCCAGGAGCAGGTGAGCGCCCTGCCGGACGATCAGCGCAAGCTGGTCACCTCCCACGAAGCGCTCGGCTACTTTGCCAATCGCTACGGTTTCGAGATTGTTGGTACCGCCTTCGGTACCCTCAGCACCGAGGCCGGCGATCCCTCCGCCGCCGATATTGCCGCGCTGGTCGCCGCTATCGAGGCCGAGAACGTCAACGCGATCTTCGCCGAGAACGTCTCGAACCCTGCCGTGATGGAAAACATCGCCGCCGAGGCCGCCGTCACCCTGGTGCCGACCCTCTACACCGACTCCCTCGGCGCCCCCGGCAGCGGGGTCGAATCCTATGTCTATCTGATTCGTGCCAACACCACCGGTATTGTCGCCGCCCTCGCTGGCGACTAACCACGAGCGCGCGGCGGCACCTTGCCGCCGCGCGCATTTGACACGAGGATTGGGT
>JACCYK010000054.1 GCA_013696525.1 Chloroflexia bacterium | reverse complement strand
GACCAAAGCAACTCCCGCCGCTACGACCGCACCGGCCCGGCCCGCTTCCGCGTCCGCCGGGATGACTAGAGCGGTTCCGAATCAGTCGTCCGCCAGGCGGGAGCGCAAGAAGGCGAGGATGGCGGCTTCTTCCGGGGTGAGGCTGGCGAGGTCGTCGGTCAGCTCGGCGTCGATTTTTTGGCGCAGGGTGGCCTGGAGGGTGCCGTCGAGGTAGCCGTCCAGCACGTCGGGGTGGATGTAGCATTTGCGGCAGACGGCGCGGGTGTTGCCCAGCCGGGCGGCGACCGTCTCGATCGCCCGCACGACATTCTGTTTGGCCTCGGCTTCCGAGTCGACCGCGGTGAACTCATGCAGGGCTTGGGCGGCGAGGACGGTGCCGGCCCAGGTCCGAAAATCCTTGGCCGTGAAATCCTGGCCGCTGATCTCGCGCAGGTAGTCATTGACGTCGCCCGAATCGATCGCGCGCGGCTCGCCATCCTCATCGAAGTACTGGAAGAGCTGCTGGCCGGGGAGGTCTTGGCTCCACTTGACGATGGTGGCCAGGCGCTGGTCGCGGAGGTCGACGTGATGCTCTTTGCCGCTCTTGCCGCGGAAGGAAAAGCGCAAGGTGGCGCCGGTCACGTCGACATGCTCGTTCAACATCGTGGTCAGCCCATAGGACTCGTTCGTGCGCGCGTATTCCTCGTTGCCGACCCGGACCAACGTGGTTTCGAGCAGGCGCACCACGGTGGCCAGGACTTTTTCGCGCGGTAGCCCCTGGCGCCTGAGATCCTGGTCGACCCGATCCCGAATCGTTGGCAAGGTCTGGCCGAACGCGAGCAGTCGTTCATATTTCGTCTCATCCCGCACCGCCCGCCAGCGCGGGTGGTAGCGATACTGCTTGCGGCCCTGATCGTCGCGGCCGGTGGCCTGGAGGTGGCCGCGAGGGCTCGGGTTGATCCAGACGTCGGTGTAGGCCGGCGGGATCACCAGCCCGTTGATCCGGGCGATCTGCCGCTGGTCCTTGATCGGGCCGCCATCGGGCGCCAGGTAGCGCCAGCCGTTGCCCCAACGTCGCCGCGTAATCCCAGGACCGCGGTCGGTGGCATAGACCAACCCCGCCGCTTTCGCCGCGGCCTCGGGATCGTCGGACGCCACCAGGTCGAGATCGACCGTCCCATTGCCGGCTGGCGCCGGTGCGCGAGCCGGACTTCCCCGCTTCCGAGTTTGCTTCGACGTCGAAGTGCTACGGCTTGGCATGGTACTACCTTCGCCAGCGAGGATGCCTACTTAAAGGCCGGCAGGACGTCGCGCTGGTAGAAATTGAGGAACCCTTCCTGGTCGGGGCCGATCTGATGGATGTAGACGTGATCGTAGCCGGCGTCGATGTATTTCTGGATTTCCGCGATGTGCTTTTTGGCGTCGGGGCCGCAGACCATGCCTTCAGCAATGTGCTCTTCGGTCACGAGCTGAGCCGCTTGCTCGAAGTGGGCGGGCTGCGGCAGCTCCTGCCCTAGCTCGCCCGGGATCGCGCCGTTGGGCCAGATCTCGAGCGCCGTCTTGCGGGCGGAGGCTTCGTCCGCCGCCCAGCAGACCGTCGCTTGGCCGTATTTCGGCTTGCCCCGGCCACCGGCTTGATCGAACGTCTGGAGCGTCTCGGCCTTCGGGCTGGTGCCGATGAAGCCGTCGCCGATCTTGCCCGCCAGCGCCGCCGCCTTCGGCCCGGAGGCGGCGACCATGATCGGCACCGGCTCCTCGGGCAGGGTGTAGATGCGCGCATTCTGCACGGTGTAGTGCCGGCCGGAATGGCTGTGGGAGCCGCCTTGCCAGAGCTGGCGGATGATGGCGACCGCCTCTTCCAGCATGTCGTGCCGGACATCGACCTCCGGCCAGTGGTCGCCCAGGATGTGCTCGTTGAGGTTTTCGCCGCTGCCCACGCCCAGGTAGAACCGGCCCGGCATCATCGCCCCGGCGGTCGCCGCCGCGTGGGCGATGATCGCGGGATGGGTGCGGATCGTCGGGCAGGTGACGCCGGTGCCGAGCCGGAGGCGATCGGTCGCCTGCGCGATCCCGCCAATGACCGCCCAGACAAAGACGCTCTGGCCCTGGCGGTCGATCCTGGGGTGGAAGTGGTCCGAGATCGAGGCAAACTCGAAGCCGGCGTCCTCGGCGAGCCGGGCGAAGCGGACGAGATCATTCGGCCGGTGCTCTTCACCGGACAGGGTGTAGCCAAACTGGACCATCGGCGCGTCCTCCATCTGTTGGCCGGCCAGCCTTGTCTCGCGGCCGGACTGGCGGGTATCCGGTACGCACCTACGCATGCGACGCGCCAAGCCGGGATCGGCTGTCCACGTCGAGATGGCGCTGGTACACCGCATGCGAAGGCGGGATCAGGAGGATCGCGCCGCTGGCCGCCGCTGAGCGGGTGAGCGTTCCGCGCGGTGCAACCGTTCGGTCTCGCGATCGACTATTGTTACGATCAAACCGTATGTGAGAACAGGTGAGCAGATGAACGTGATCGAGCCGAGCGTGGTGAAGCTGCGCGTCAATGGCGGCGAGGAGCGGGTGCTGGTCGAGCCCCGGCGGACGCTGCTCGACACGCTCCGGCATGACCTTGGCCTGACCGGCACCAAGAAGGTCTGCGACATGGGTGACTGTGGCGCCTGCACGGTCCACGTCGACGGCACTCCGATGTACTCCTGCCTGCTGCTCACCGTCGCCTGCGCCGATCGCGAGATCACGACGATCGAGGGGTTGGGGCGTGGTGATCAGCTCGATCCGGTCCAGCAAGCGTTTATCGAGCGTGACGCCTTCCAGTGTGGATTCTGCACGCCTGGCCAGATCATGAGCCTGCGCGCCCTCTTGAATGATGTGCCTGACCCGTCGGTCGAGCAAATCACGCGGGCCGTCACCGGCAATCTCTGCCGGTGCGGCGCCTATCGCAATATCGTGGCGGCGGGCCGGCGCGCGGCCGAGCTCCAAGCCGCCGGGCCAAACGGCAAGCGCCCCAGCGACCAGTAGAGAGGGACCGCACCGTGCCGACACTACATGTGACGAAGCGGGATTCCGAGGACGGCGCCAACATCGAGCTGATCGAAGAGGAACATCTCGCAACCTGGCGGGCGGATGCCGACCTAGCCGTGGTTGGCCAATCACATCCTCGCCTGGAAGGGCGTGAGAAAGTGACCGGCCGGGCCCGGTACGCGTCGGACGTGCGGTTGCCGGGACAACTCTATGCCCAAGTGCTGCGGAGCCCGTTGCCCCATGCCCGGGTCATTTCGATTGATACCGCCGCCGCCGAAGCGTTGCCGGGGGTGCATGCGGTCCTGTGTGCGGCGAATACGCCGGACATCCCCTGGTATGAGGAAGGCAAGCTGTTCGAGACGACCGTGCGTTTCGCCGGCGACGAGATGGCCGCCGTCGCCGCCGTGAGCGAGGAGATCGCCGAGGACGCCTTGCGGCTGATCCAGGTCGAGTTCGAGCCGCTCCCGTTCGTGACCGAGATCACCGCCGCCCTCGGGCCGGAGGCGCTGAAGCTGCACAATGGCGGCAACGTGGCGGGTGAGCCGAAATTTTATGAGCGGGGCGATGTCGCGGCCGGGCTGAAGGCGGCCGATGCCGTGGTCGAACGGAGCTACACGACGCGGGCCGCCTTGCATAACGCGCTCGAATCGCACGGCTGCACGGCATCATGGGATGGCGTGGAGCTGACGTTGTGGGATTCAACCCAGGCGATCTTCGCCGTCCGCCAAGAAGTGGCGGAAAAGCTCAAGCTGCCGGAGCACCGGGTCCGGGTCATCAAGCAGCACATGGGCGGCGGCTTCGGTGCCAAGCAGATCTCTTGGAAGCATGACGTCATCGCCGCCCTGCTATCGCAACGCACGGGGCGGCCGGTGCAATTGCTGCTCGACCGCGAGGCGGAGAACCTGGCGGCCGGGAATCGAAACCCGACCCGGCAGCAGATCACCCTCGGCGCCAAGCGCGACGGCACCCTGACCGCGATCGTGGCAAACATCAAGCTGGCCGCCGGCGCCTACCGGACCGGGGGCGAGGCGAGCAACGTCAGCGGGATGTACCAAACCCTGTACCGGTGCCCCAACGTCCGTACCGAGCAGGTCGCCGTCTACACCAACACCGGGCCGGCGGTCGCCTTCCGGGCGCCGGGCCATGGCGAGGCCGCCTTCGCCCTCGAACAAGCGATGGACGAGCTGGCCCACCAGCTCAAGCTGGACCCGGTCGAGCTGCGCCGTCGCAACTACGCGGAGGAAGACCAACTCTCGGGGAAGCCGATCACGCTGCCGGAGGGGCCGCGGCTCTGCTATGACCGGGCGACCGAAGCGTTTGGCTGGAACGACTACCAGCCGCCGCCGCCAACCGGTTCGAAGCGGCGGGGCGCCGGCTTCGCCGCCCACGACTGGCCGGCCGGGAGCGGGCATCCTCCCGGCTACGCCTGGATCGACCTCAATGGGGACGGCACCGCCGATGTCGTCACCGGCACCCAGGACATCGGCACCGGCACCCGCACCGGGCTCGCCCAGATCGCGGCCGAGGAGCTTGGGCTGACGCTGGACCAGGTCGCGTTGCGGCTTGGGGACACTGCCACCGGCCCCTACTCGCCGGTCAGCTCCGGCAGCGCCACCCTGGCCACGATCGGGCCGGCGATCCGGGCGGCGGCGGTCGAGGTGAAGCGGCAACTGCTCCAGATTGCCGCCGCCTTGATGGAAACGGATGCCGGACGGCTGTCGGTCCGGGCCGGGCGGATCGTCGTCGATGGCGACCCGGCGCGATCGATGACGGTGCGCGATGTCTGTCAATCGTTTGCCCCGCACACCCTGCAAGGGCGCGGCGACCGCGGCCCGAACCCGAGCGACAAAGTGGTGAAAACCTTCGGCACCCAGTGTATCGAAGTCGAGGTCGACCTCGAGACCGGCGAGGTGACCGTGCTCCGGGTCGCCACCGCCCACGACTGCGGCCGGATCGTCAACCCGGCCTTGGTCGACAGCCAGGTGCTGGGCGGGGTGACCCAAGGCATCGGCTTCGCCCTGATGGAAGAACGGATCGTCGACGCCAACCTCGGGCTCGTGCTCAACGCCAACCTCGAAGAGTACAAGGTGCCGACCGTGGCCGACGTTCCCCCGGTTCACCATGCCCGGGTCGGCGTGCCGGACACGGAGGCGAACCCGACCGGGGCCAAGGGGGTGGGG
>JACCYK010000020.1 GCA_013696525.1 Chloroflexia bacterium | reverse complement strand
GCGGCGGCCTTCGGCCTCGGTCGAGCCGCATCGGCCCTATGATCCAAGGCTCGAAGCCACGATCGATCAATTTGCGGCGGGCTATTCGTTTGCCCTTGATGAGTTTCAACGCGAGGCGATCCGCGTCCTCCTGGAGGGCGACTCGGTCCTCGTCGCCGCTCCCACCGGCACCGGCAAGACCGTCGTTGCCGAATTCGGCATCTGGGAAGCTCTCAAACGGACCGGGCGAGTCCTCTACACGACCCCGATTAAGGCCCTCTCCAACCAGAAGTTCCGCGACCTGCGCGCCGCCTATGGCGACCATGTCGGCTTGCTCACGGGCGACGTCTCCGAGAACCGGGATGCCCGCATCGTCGTGATGACGACCGAAGTCCTGCGCAACATGTTGTTGCAGACGCCATGGGATCTCGATTCGGTCGAAAGCGTCATCTTCGACGAGATTCATTACCTGGCCGATCCCGAGCGCGGCACGACCTGGGAAGAGTCCATCATCCTGTGCCCAGACCATGTCCAGCTCATCTGCCTGTCGGCCACCGTCAGCAACGCCGACGAGATCGCGGCCTGGATCAGCCGCGGGCATCGCCCCATCCGCCTCGTCACGCACAACGAGCGTGCGGTGCCGCTGGCGCTCCACTATTTTCACGAGGGCAAGCTTCATGTCTCGATCGACCAGACAGGGAAGCTAGTTCGAGACTTCCCACACACGGGTGGAGAGCTGCGCCGGCAGGCCGGTCGCCGCGGCGGCTTCGGCCGAAATCGGGCCGAACGGGGCCGGCCGGAGATGGATGAGCCCCAGCCGCGCGAAATCGTCGATGCGCTGGCGGCGGACGACATGCTGCCGGCCATCTACTTTCTCTTTAGCCGGAACGATTGCCAGGCATTCGCCGAACGTTTGGCGATCATGCGGCCGCAACTCGTGACCGACCGTCAGCTCTCGCTGATCGAGCAAACGATTGACACGGTGTTGGCGAACATGCGCCCGGAAGATCGCGAGCTCCCACAAGTCCAAACTATCTCGGCGCTCGCCCGCAAAGGGATTGGCTTTCATCACGCCGGGCTGTTGCCGATCCTGAAGCAGCTTGTCGAGTTGCTGTTCTCACGAGGCTTGATGGAGGTCGTCTTCGCCACGGACACGCTGGCGCTCGGGGTCAACATGCCGGCGCGGACGGTGGTGATCGGCCGGATGAGCAAGTGGGACGGGCGGCGGCGGCGGCTGCTCATTCCGAACGAATTTCAGCAAATGGCGGGCCGGGCCGGCCGCCGCGGCATGGATCGGTTTGGCCATGTCGTGGTGCCGTACTCGCCCTGGTTCTCCTTCCGCGAAACGTTGGAGATCGCGACCGGCGACCTGCACCCCGTCCGCTCCGCCTTCGCCATCCGCTACAACACGGTGCTCAATCTCTGGGATCCGCCCGACGGCGATCGAGTCCGGGCCATGTTGCAACAGAGCCTCGCCCAATTTCAATCGAGCCAGCGCATCCGCGGCCTCGAAGCCGAGATCATCCAGTATGGCGACGAGATCAACCAAATCCCTCAAGGCTGTTTGATTGGCCTGGATGCTGGTGATGAGCTGCTGGAAGACTACCGCCGCGTGAATCGGTCCCTAGCGGCCTCACAGAACACGCGGCGTCGCCTTGAAAGCGACCATGCCCTGGTCAACCGCGCGATCGCGACCGCGATCCCGTGGACCGAGCCCGGCCGGCAAGCGCTCCGCCGCGCCTTTCGCTCCGCCCGGCCGGGATTGCTGGCGCACAGCCGGCAGTGGGGCTGGGGGATCTATCTCAATCGCGGCACGCGGGGCGGCGTCGGCCGGTTCCTATTCGGCCCGGACGGATCGATCAGGCTGGTCGACGAGTATCGTCAGATCAATCAGCTCACCGACCATGTGCTTGAGCTGCCGCCAGATCTGGCGGAGGTCGAAACGGAGGCCGATTCCGCGCTGGAGTGTATTTCGCCAGCGATGCTCGAAGACATTCTAAGCCGGCTGCGAGCCCTCGATTTGCCCGATCTCAACGCCGTCGCCGCGGAGTACCGCGCCACCGAACGATCCCGCATCGACGACACGATTCGCGAGTTGGAGGCGGATATCACGGCCGCCGAGACGCAAACCAATGTGATGCAGCGGGACCGCGTGGCACACCCCTGCCATGCCTGCGACCGTCGCAACGAGCATCGTGACTTCCTCAACCAAGTTGATAAGCTCGACACGGAGCGGCGGGCTATCGAGGAGCATCTCAGCCGAGAGATCGAGGCCGAGGACGACCGGATCCGGGGAGTAATCCGGGGGATTCGCAACATGCTGCATGCCTTTGGCTACCTCCATCGCGGGTATCCGACCGCGAAGGCGGATATGCTGGCGGCGGTGTTCGACAACGATGGCCTGATCCTGTGTGAGCTGGTTGACCGTGGCCTCCTCGATCAACTGACGCCGGAGGATGTGGCCGAAGTCTTCTCCTGGTTCTCCTTCGATCGCGATTTCCGGAACAGCAATCGGTTCGTTTTATCCGATCGCCTGGTGCTGGCGCGGCGGCGGATCGAAGATGTCGAGCACGCGGTGTTGGGAGAAGAGCGGGCCGAGGGGCTCGATGTCTCCGAGGGTCACAACCCAAGCTTTTATGGCGCCGCCCGCGCCTGGTGCCGCGGCTTAACGATGGCGGAGATCGGCGACATCATCGACCTGTCGGAAGGCGACCTGGTGCTGACCTTCAACAAGACCATCGACCTCATGCGGCAGGTGCAGGAAATGCTGCGCGAGGTCAACCCGGGCCATCCGCTGACGCGGACCCTGGCCGAGGCGTCGCTCATGATGAAGCGAGATATTGTTGAGCAATCGCTCCTGCTCGGCTTTGCCCCAATCGCCTTGCCAGAGCCGATCGCGGAGCTGGCAGAGCAAGTGGCCGCCGCTCCCGGGTCCCAACGGCAGCCTTCAACTCGTGGTCGTGCCGCGAAACCAACAGGAACGTCGACCGCGGCGGCAGCGAAAGCCGGCGCTCCAAAACGGCAGCCACGGAAGCCGGCCGCGCGGACCGACTCCGAATCCGCGAAACCGGCGCCGAAACCGCCGCGCCGGTCCCGTCGCTCAGCCTCGGCCCAGCGTCACGGATCGTAGTCGGATTACGAAGGGGTGCTGTCCGCCATCGTCACTAGACGATAAGCCGCAGTGCAAAGAGAATCGCCGCGACGATCGCCAGCGCCGCATTGAGATACGCCATCACGAGTAATCGCTGCCGGATCGGCGGCCCGGCCGCCTTCGTCGCGTCAAGGGCAACGTAGGCGGTCAGCCCGAGCGCCCCCGCCAGGACGCCGAGCCCGGCGGTGACATCGTAGAGGAGCGCCAAGAACGGCGCGACCACCATCGCCCCGGCAAAGACATACGGTACGATCCGACCGCGATCGTTCACCCGCTCGCGATCCCCTTCATCACGTATCTCGTCCCCGCACCAGCGACAGGACCAAGCCAACCAGTTCACGTAGGATACGAAGCGAATCGAGTTCGCGCGAGTGGCGCCGCCTGGAGCACGCGCATGTCAAGGCAATCGACCGAGTGGAACGCCGGCACCTATCACAAGGTCGCGAACCCGCACGTCGACTGGGGCCGGCGCGTGCTCGCCCGATTGCCATTGCGCGGCGATGAGACGGTGATCGATGCGGGTTGCGGCACCGGCCGGCTCACGGCCGAGCTGCTTGAGCGGCTGCCCACCGGCCGCGTTATCGCCATCGACGGCTCAGCCAACATGCTCCAAGAGGCAGCGGCTCACCTCCGCCCTCGCTTCGGCGATCGGGTCTCGTTCGTCCAGGCCGACCTCCAGCACCTCCGCGTCGCGGCGCCGGTCGACGCCATCTTCAGCACCGCGACCTTTCATTGGATCGCGGACCACGGGGAGCTTTTCCGGCGTCTGTTCGCGGCGCTCAGGCCGGGCGGCGTCCTGGTGGCGCAATGCGGCGGAGGTCCAAACATCGCCGGTCTGATGGCCGAGGTGAAGCGACTCCAGCAGGACGCTATGTTTGCCCCGTACTTCCGCGATTGGCGTGAGTTCTGGGAGTTTGCCGACGCGACGACGACGGCCGAGCGACTGGTCACCGCCGGCTTCGTCAACGTCGCCACGAGCCTGGAAGAGGCGCCCACCGCCCTCGCGGGCGCGCCAGAGTATCACGAGTTCTTGGAGACGGTCGTCCTTCGCCTGCACTTGGAGCCATTGCCGAGCGCGGCGTTGCGGACATCGTTCCTCGACCGGCTGACCGAGATGTCCGCCGCCAGCGACGCCCCGTTCTTCCTCGACTACTGGCGGCTCAACCTATCGGGACAGCGGCCCGAACGCGGCGAGCCATGAGTCTCATCTTGGCGATCGCGAGCCATGACGACACGGTTCGACTCGGGATCGAGCTTGGACGGCGCTTGGTCCCCGGCGACCTCGTGTTGCTGCACGGCGACCTGGGGAGCGGTAAGACGACCCTGGCCCAGGGCATGTTGGCCGGGCTCGGCGTGACCGGGCCGGTCCCCAGCCCAACTTTCACCCTGATCAACGAATATGACGTCAACGCGGCGTCCGGCGGAGATCGGTGGCGCTTGTATCACCTCGATCTGTACCGCCTGCGAGACGACGAGCTCGATGGCATCGGTTTCGACGACTACCTTGCCCCGGCGGACGGCATCAGCTTGATCGAATGGCCGGAGCGGGCGGGGTCGCGACTGGACACCGACTACCTGCTGATCGAAATCACGGCGACCGGAAACCAGCAACGAAACATTCGCGTATCTCGGGCGCCGACCGGCACCGCCCGGTTCGGC
Organism: Chloroflexia bacterium; assembly: GCA_013696525.1. Lineage (GTDB taxonomy): Bacteria > Chloroflexota > Chloroflexia > Thermomicrobiales > UBA6265 > JACCYK01. Next base: position 3,400 of record JACCYK010000020.1, on the reverse strand, counting down.
TGGCTCGACCAGTTCTGCTATGGACAGTGAGAGCCAAACTCGCGGTATCGCGGCGGGTCGGCCGCGTGATACTCCCGGCACAGCGCGACCAGTCGCTCCGACAGGAGGTTGAACAACCGCTCGCCCTTCTCGGCCGAGGCAACGAACGGATCACCCATCACCCCGTTGGCCATCTCCCGCCGCCGCTCGGGAAAGCCGGCGTACTCCTGGACCGCCGGGCTGAAATGGCGACGCCATTCGTCCTTGACCGCCCGGTTCATCTCGACCAGGTTTGGGCGGAGATAGAGCTGGAGGCTGGTTTCCCACTCGCCGCCGTGGCCGATGCTGCCGCCGTCCGCCTCGCTCCATGCCAGCAGCTCCGGGGTGGCCATGGTCCAGTAGGTGATCGCCAGCGCCCAAATGTCATCCTCCGCCAGTTTGACCGACGCGGCCCAGGTTGGCGCCTGGTTGCCGCCATGCCCATTCAGCAGGATGATGCGGTGAAACCCGTTCGCCCAGATGCTTCGCGAGATGTCGCACAGCACGGCAATGAACACCTCCAATCCGAGCGTGATCGTCCCGATCTCGCCCATGTTGTAATGGGTGAACCCGTACATCTGGGGCGGGGCAACCACCACCGGGACGTCGTCGCAGAGCTCCGCCGCCCGGATCGCCAGGTGATACGGGATGCTGATGTCCACGTCTTGGGGGCAATGCGGGCCGTGTTGCTCGACCGAGCCGACCGGCACGATGACGACGCCCCGGTGCTCCATCGCCGCCAGCAGCTCGTGCCGCAACATTTCCTGCCAGAGTACCTTTTTGCCCGACGTGGGACGGATCAGCATCTCGTTCCTCCATCACCCGCGGGGCGTCGCTAGGCCCGGACCAATGAGGCGCTCAACACCTGACGCAAGCGGGTGCCGACGATCTCGATCTCACTCTCGTCGAGGCTCCGCGGGATCAGGTTGAGCGTGCCAAACTCCGCCCGCGAGAGCCCGATCGCGATCCCCGGATCACCATCCAGGAGCGCGTTCGCGGCGTCATAGGCGGTGAATCCAAGAGCTGTCTCGTCCAAATCGAACAGCAATTGCGGAATCAGCTTCTCGGTTGGTTGAAAACGACGCATGGTCACCCCGGGGAGGCCGTTGAGACCGTCCGCGATGTGATCGAGCTGCTCGTTCCAGCGTGCGAAATCAGCGTCGTCGCTGCCGGCCACGTAGCGCCGGAGTGCGGTGATCAGGCCGACGACTTCCTCGCGGCCGACCTTCATCGCCCGCCCAAACCCCTGGTGCGGGACCCCGCGGATAGTCCCATCGGCCAGGAGGCCGCGTTTGCCCCACGTCTCCGGCCGCACGTCCATGTCTTGATGCTGCAAGGCGATGGACGCGATCAAATCACCGCGGCCCGCGATGATGCCGCTCGCCTGGGGGCCGCCGATCGACTTGCCGCCGGAAAAGACGACCAGGTCGGCCCCGTCCGTAATAAACCGGCGCAAATTTGATCGCGGCGGCAGCTCCGCCGCGGCATCGACGATGACGGGAATTCCGCGAGCGCGGGCGATCTCGCAAACGATGGGCAATGGCACTGTGCCCGGCGTCTCGAGGATGGGGCAGGCGATGGCCGCGGTGCGGTCGGTGATCGCCGCTTCGATCTGCCAGGGGTAGGTGCCGCCGGCGCCGGGATAGCCGAGATAGCCGACCTCGACAAAGGTGACGCCGGCGGCCCGGATCGCGTGATCGTAGGCATTCCGATGCCCTCGCTGGACGACGACCTCGTTCCGCATGCCGGTGGTATCGGGCAAGCGATCCATCTTGGCGACGTCGAGGCCGGCAACGCAGGCCGCCATGCCCAAGGTCAGACCAGCGGCGGCGCCGGTGACGACGTAGCCCGCTTCCGCGCCGGTGATCTCGGCTATTATCTCACCCGCTCGCGCTTGCAGCTCGTCGATATGGACAAAGGAGGCGGCCGCGTCCGCCATTGCCGCCAGCACTTCCGGCGCCATCCGGCTGCCCCCGAGCCTCGTCAGCGTGCCAGCCCCATTGATAACGGTTCGGACCCCGAGATCGGCGTAGACGCCCATTGCGTTGGTCAATCCTTCACGCGCTCGCTGCCGCATCCAGAATCATCGACAATCGATTGACAACGATTGCCTCCTCACCCGGTTGGAGGCAATGGGTGTTAATCATCAGGCCAGATCGCTCGACGTTGAGCTGAATCGACGGTTCGCCCGCGGCCAAGGCGTCCCGCACCTCCTCGGGCTGCCAGGCCCCTTGGATCGGGAAGAGCCGGACGACGGGAGCCGGCCAATCCTCCCAATTCGATTCCAAGACACAGCTCAGGTCAGCGCGGTCGCGGAGCCCGGCGACCATAGTCTCCGCCTGCCCAAGGTGAGCCCGATATTCCGCCTCGTGGTCGGTGCGGAGAAAGAGGTCGAGGGCAACCCAGAGCCCAGCCATCGCCTCCTTGCTGACCTTCATCCCGCGGCCGATCCCGGCATAGGGATTGGAGTTCGCCCGCACCGCGGCAATCAGATCGTGCCGGCCGGCGACCAGCCCGGAATCCTGCGGCCCGCGGATCCCCTTGCCGCCGCTGTAGATCACCAGGTCGGCGCCACGGTCGATCCATCGCCGCAAGTGTTGGACCGGAGGCAAGGTGGACGCCGCGTCAACGATTACCGGCAACTTGTGCGCGTGGGCGGCGCTGACCACCGCGTCAAAGTCAGACGCGCCCGGTGTCGTCGCCGGCGAATCAATCCAGGCCACGGCAGCCGTCCGCGGATTGATCGCGGCATCCAGCTCCCACGGTTCGGTCCCCAACGGCCGCCCGATCTCAACCAACTGGCCGCCCCCCAGCCGGAACATCAGGTCGTAATTAATGCGCTGGCAACGGTGAATAATGATTTCATTGGCCAGACCGTCACTGTCCGGCAACCGCCGGATGCGGGCCGGATCACCGCCCGCGATACAGGCCGCCGCCGACAGCGCCATTCCCGCCGCCGACCCGTTGACCACGCAGCCCGCTTCCGCCCCGGTGACGGTCGCGATCCGCCTCCCAACCGCGGCGTTCAGCTCGTCCAGCACCACATACGCCCCGGCCGCGCCAGTCATGGCCGCAACAACCTCGGGCGGCATCAGCGTCCCCCCCACCGCCGTCGTCGCGCCACGGCCGTTGATGATGGTGCGCACCCCGATGTCTCGGTAAATGCGTCCGCCCGAACTGGACGACGTACTCATGCTGCCTCACCGACTTGGACATCCGCGCCCGCCGTCGAGCCACCGATCAACTGACATGACGTGATGATGGGATGATACACGCCAAGAGTGCCGCGTCAAACCGAGGTGGTTCGCGGACGAGATTCGGTGTGCCAGCATTGAGGCCGCCTGTTCGTCAGAGCATTACCGTGGCATTTAAGTGAGTATCG
>JACCYK010000616.1 GCA_013696525.1 Chloroflexia bacterium | reverse complement strand
CGCGCATGGCCGTGTCGCTCGACCCTAGGGATTTCGAGGTCTACCGGACCGAATACTCGACCCGCTCGGCCACGGTGCTGATGGTCGATATGAGCCGCTCGATGCTCTACAACGGGTGCTTCAACGCGGCCAAAAAGGTCGCCCTGGCGTTGGATTCGCTGATCCGCGGCAAGTACCCGCGCGACCATCTCAGCGTCATCGGCTTCTCCTACATGGCGCAGGAGATCGCCCCGGCCGAGCTGGCGACCCTGGACTGGAACGAGCACAATTACGGCACCAACATGCAGCACGGCTTCCAACTGGCCCGCCAGATCCTGAGCCGCCACAAGGGGAGCAACCGGCAGATCATCATCATCACCGACGGCGAGCCGACGGCGCACTTCGAGAACGGCCAGGTCCGGTTCAGCTACCCGCCCACGCCCCGGACCTTCCAGGAGACGCTGCGCGAGGTGATCCGTTGCACCAAGGACGACATCACGATCAACACCTTCATGATGGAGCGCTCGCCCTACATGCTCCAATTCGTCAACGACCTGATGCGGATCAACACCGGCCGTGTCTTCGCCGCCACGCCGGACCGGCTCGGCGAGTACATCCTGGTCGACTACGTGGCGAACAAACGCAAATGGATCGGCTAACAGCGCCGGGCTAGGTTACGGCTTGACATAAACATACCCATCCTGGTGGGCTAGCACCAGGGCAACGACGCCGCCCAGCGAGAAATTCGCCGCCAGCGGGATCTCGGCCTCGGCGATGCCATGCTCGTGGAGCGCGTTCGGACAGATATACAGCTCAAGTCCGCCCGCGATGGCGGTTTCCAACGCCGTAGTCAAGTCGCTGTGGTCCAATAGCGAGTTCACCGCGTTGCCATCGACAACGACCCGTAGCCGCGCCTCCGGCCATTCGTGCTGGAGATTGTCGAAGTTCGATTGCACGTAGAGCCAGTGATCGGCCTCCGCAGCATGCAACACGACCTTAAAGTCCGGCGGCACCGTGTCCGCCGCCGGAGTAGCGGATTGCTCCTGGGCCAAGCCGCGATCGACGCCGAAGGCCGCGGCTCCAGCCGCCGCCGTGGCGGCAAGCGTCAACGCACCCCGGCGCGATAGTCGCGTGTCGTTGGACACCTCATGTCGAAGTGGCATGGCCTGATCGCTCCCTCCAAGTCTGGCGTAAAGGCCGTGACGCGAGTTCCACCATTCTCGTTGCGCGACCGGAGTCGTATCCGCTTCGAGGCGCCATGGCACGCCGCCTCGGAACGGTACGGAATCCGAGACGTTGTGTCGCGGGCGGCGGTCGGACAGCACGACGGGCCGGGATATTTCCCGGCCCGTCGCCGCGGTCGGTCGCGCCGGGGATTACGGCGTCGGCGTGGCGGCCGCGGGTGGCGCTGGGGTCCAGGTTGGGAACCCGGCCAGCGCGGTCCCGCCGTTCTCGATCGGGTCAACCCGAAGACGGGTGGCGCGCGAGCTGAGCTGGATCTCCGTGACTACCATGCCGTCAGGAGTGACGACCGTGACAGAGGCGGGGCCGCTCATGGAGTCGCCGCCCTCCTCGACTTCCCAGGTGGCGCGGACGACCGAGTACCCCCCGGCTCCTCGTTCGACGAACGGGATGATGGTCATCGCCGCTGACCGGGGACCGGTGGCTTCCCACACGCCAGCCACCCCTTGACCGGGGTCGATAAAGCCGCCGTCGGCCGTGAACACCACGACCACCGGCACCTCGGTCGTGGCCGCTACATCTCGATCGATGATCCACGTCCCGACGATCGGGTGTCCGGCCATGGCGGTGGGGGTGGCGTCCTGAGCGGAAGCGTGACGAGCGGTGGTGGCCAAGGCGAGACCGACGCCGCCGGCGCCGAGACCAGCGAGCGCCGCGCGGCGGGACACCGTGGATGCAGAGCGGGTGGAATCGTCGTGCATGATGGACTGACCCTCCTGACTTCGTGCGCAACCAAAGACCGACCGCACCATGCGAGCGAACATTGGATGCGGCGATGGCGTGCCACTGCATTCTACGGCGGGTGGTGGCCACGTCAAGCACACGAGGCGAGGCGGCGGCGGTGTGGTTCCTGGTACCAGCATCCAGGCCGCGGCGGTGCGATACTTGGCGAAGAAGCCTGTTTTGGTCTTGTCCTTGGGTAGGCGTTGCGAGTGGAGTTTTCCGGATGGATCTGCTCGATCGGATGTTGGGGCACGATCGGTGGACGACGGCTCGTTTCCTGGAGCTAAGCCGGGGGTTGACCGGCGAGCAACTCGACCAACCCTTCGACATCGGACACCGGACGCTGCGGGCGACGTTCGGGCATATGATCTCCGCCGTCGGGTTCTGGACCGCGGCAATGGCCGGGCAGCCGGACGAGATGCGGGAGGACGACCGCCCGCTGGCCGTGCTGATCGACGAGCACGAGCGCTCCTACGCGGCCTTCGCGGCCCTCGCTCGCCGGATACACGACGAGGGTCGGTTGGCCGAGACTTTCATCGACTGGTACGGCTGGCCCAAGACCTTCGGCGGCACGATCCTGAATGTCGCCCTGCACAACGAGCGGCACCGCGGCGAGGTCCTGCACATCCTGCAACGCCTCGGCCTCCCCGGCCTGCCCGACGGCGACCCCCAGGAGTGGGAGTACGCGATGGAAGTCGTCTAGCCGGTCGTCCTCGTCCGGAGTATATAATTGCGGATAATCCCCATTGCGCGCAAAAGAAACAGAGGGTCAAGTCTTAACCCATCCGAACGATACTGGATGCCCCGCGCTCAGACATGTATCAACAGCGGTTCGACGACTGTCTGCTCGTGATTACAAGTTCCGTTGAGCCAGTTGCTGTAGCGACCAAGTATTCCCGTCGGGATCGCTAAAGTAAACAAATGAGCCCCACGGCTGGACGTCGACCTCACTCACCTCGGCGCCACGCCGGAGCAGGTCGTCGCGCGCCTCCTGAATGTCCGCGACTACCATCTGCAACCCCTTGAGCGATCCCAGCGCCATGTCGGACAGGCCGGTTCCAATCGCTATCGAGCAGGCCGATCCCGGCGGCGTCAGTTGGACGAATCGAAGCTCGTCGGTGACCTGGTGATCGTGGTCAGCGTTGAAGTCGAGGTTGTCCGTGTAGAACGCCTTAGCGCGATCGACATCTGACACGGGCACAGCCACCAACTCTAACTTCATATCCATGGTTCCAAATCCTCCTGGTGGAGCGTTTTCACGAAGATAGCATACGTATCGTTGTTGTTGGGTATTGAATTGGCTAATATGGGATATGTCGCTTCGGGCCGAGCGGTGCTTGCGTCCCGGTCATCCACCTCTTGGTTCGGTTGGCGGGTTGCCGCCCAGCGTCACCAGCAATTGACGCGCGGCCGGTCCTAAAAAACCATTTCGACGATGCAATACGTAGACGGGCGCCGACGCTTCCATCCCGCTGATTGGCAAGACCCGCAGCGTTCCCGCCCGCAGCTCCTCCTCAATACTGCTCGTTGGCAGCAGCCCGACGCCGAAGTCCGCCTCGATCAGGCGCTTCTGTGCCGTCAGGCTGTCTACCGCCACAATTTCGGCCTCGTCCAGCCCCAGTCGGATCAGTTGTCGTTCCAGGATCCGGGCAAACGGTTCGCCCGAGTGGCCCCCGCTGGCGGCGAAGCCAAGCCAGGGGACGCCGGACAAATCCGCGACCGTTGCGTCTCCGATCCTGCCAAGCGGTGAATGGACGGCGCACACGACCGAGAGCGCTTCGTCATGGACCAGGGTGCAGACCAGCCCCGACGAGCTGTCGGTGAAGTAGCGCAGTCCAAGCGACACCTCGCCCTGGCGGACCAGGTCGCTCACTTCCACGCTGCGGGCTGTCCGCAGAACGAGTCGCACCCCGGGGTTCGTTTCCCGAAAGGTTCGCAACCGCCCGGTTAGATCGGTACTGGCCAACGTGCCGACCAACGCCAGCGAAACCGTTCCCTCGGTTCCCAATTGAACGGCCCGAATCGCGATGGCGGCATCGCGAGCCGCCGTCAACATTTGCTCGGCATACGGCAGGAAGATATCACCGGCCGCGGTCAGCCGGACACCGCCCCGCAAGCGATCGAAGAGCGGCGCCCCGACCTCGCGTTCGAGCAACTCGATTCGGCGGCTAACCGCCGGCTGAGACAAGTGCAACGCCCTGGCGGCAGCGGTGAAGCCGCCAGTCCGAGCGATCATGATGAACGCTTCGACCTCGATCAGTTCCATATGATCAGTTTAGCTGATGGGCGGAATTGGTTCTATGTGTTTGACGCATTGCAACGATGCCAATAGATTGGATCAGGAGCCGGCATGATCGGCAGCTCTCGTCCCCGCTTGATTGTGCTGCCACGCCAGCCAAACGTTCAACCATCACCGCCCCCGACCGCCGCCAGCGAACATCAAAGGACCACGATGCCTCCTGCTCATCCAATTGCCGCGGTTACCCATCCAAACCCGTATCCCTACTATGAACGGCTGGTAGCCGAGCGTCCGCTCTACTACGACACAGAATTGGCGTGCTGGGTGGTATCGAGCGCCGCGGTCGTGACCGCGATCCTGACCGACCCGAATTGCCGGGTGCGTCCGGTAGCGGAGCCGGTTCCACCGTCGCTCTCGGGTTCCCCGGCCGGCGAGCTGTTTCGTCGTCTGGTTCGGATGACCGACGGCCGCGAGCACGAGCGGCTCAGGCCCGCGATCGCGACCGCGCTCGATACCGTCACCAAGCCGGACAGCGAAACGACGATCCAGCGTTGGGCAACGACGCTCTTGGCAGGTCGAGACGATGACCCGTCGCCAGGGAAATTCGCCAATTACGCGATGGGGCTCCCGGTTTATGTCGTTGGCAGCCTCCTTGGCATAGCCGATGCCCACCTGGGCCAGATCGTACCGTGGGTGGACGACTTTACCCGCTGCTTGACGCCGAAGAGTACGCCGGAGCAGGTCGAGCGCGGCAAGGATGCCGCGGTTCAACTGACGTCCTTGATCCGGGCGACATGTCACGACCGCGAGTCGGAATTGCCAAACGGCCCCCTCCACTCCCTGGCCCATGCGCTGACCAGCATTGAAGACAATACAGAGGAAGCTGTCATCGCAAATGGTGTCGGGCTGCTCGCTCAAACCTACGAGGCAACCGGGGGTTTGATCGGCAACACACTCTTGGCCCTGGCCAGTCGGCCCGAACTTCTCCAGCAGGTCGCCTCCGATCTGGAACGTACGCGACAGCTCGTCCACGAAGTCTTGCGATTCGATTCACCGATCCAAAACACGCGTCGCTTCGTCGCCACGGACGGCGCCATCGCCGGTCAGCCAGTGACCGCCGGCGAGATGGTGCTGATCGTGCTGGCTGCCGCGAACCGCGATCCGCTGGCGAATCCAAACCCGGAACGATTCGCCGTGCAGCGATCGCACCGGCGTCTATTTACCTTTGGCGCCGGTCCGCATGCCTGCCCTGGCGCGGCACTGGCGTCGACGATCGCCACGATCGGCGTCAACCAGATCATCGCTTCTGGGCTGGACATCGGTCCGCTCGCTGGAGCGGTCGTCTATCGACCCTCGGCCAATGCCCGCGTTCCGATCCTGGGGTTCACGAAATGAGGCTCAGGCCAGGAACCCTGGACTTACGCGCGACGACCAGCTTTCCAGGCAGGTAGAGACCAAGTAGAGACACGGAGGGGACGATGTGATTGTCGTTGTGTTCGAAGTCTTCCCGAACAAAGGTCGCCGCCAGGACTACCTCGATCTCGCTTCCGAGCTGCGGCCCCTGCTCGGCACTATTGACGGGTTCATCTCAATCGAGCGATTTGAAAGCCTCACCGACCCCGGCAAGATCCTGTCCCTCTCCTTCTGGCGAGACGAGGCAGCCGTTCACGCCTGGCGACAGGTTGAGCCCCATCGGGCAGCCCAAATCCTCGGCCGGCAGGAAATCTTTGCCGATTATCGACTGAGGATCGCGGCGGTGATACGAGATTACGGTTTGGCGGCTCGCCATGAAGCGCCAGCCGACAGCCGCTCGATCCACGGTTGATCCCAAGCTCGGCTGTCTAGTCTACGAGGTGTCTCAAGCCAAACCAGGAACGTATTAGCGCAAGGCGAACAATACCGGGAT
>JACCYK010000013.1 GCA_013696525.1 Chloroflexia bacterium | reverse complement strand
ATCGAGCGGGCGCTGGCCGATGGCGCCCACATCCGGGTCGGATTCGAGGACGCGGTGCAGCTGCCGGACGGCTCGACGCCGCGCGGCAACGCCGACCTCGTCGCCTGGGCGGTGGACCGTGCTGCATCTTATGATCGGGTGCCGAGTCAGGGAATCGCCACCAGACGGTTGGTGGCAAACGGCGGCGCCATTGGTGCGGAATCCTAGATCGGCGATACGGCGGTCGCCCGCCGCCACCGACGGTTCGGCGGTGGCGGTCATCGTACTCTCCCAGCATTAGGGGCCGGGGGGCCGTCGGTTACTCCACCAGCGATTCCAAGCGATCGATGTAGCCGGACAGGATGCCGAAGGCGCGCTCGATCGGGGCTTTACTGCTCATGTCGATGCCGGCATCGAGGAGGGCTTGGATCTGGTCTTTGGAGCCGCCGGCGCGGAGGAATGTCAGGTAGCGCTCGGTCGCGGCCCGGTCGCCCCGCATGATGTCGGCGGCGAGGGCGGCGCTGGCCGAGATGCCGATGCCGTACTGGAAGACGTAGAAATTCATGAACAGGTGCGGGAAACGAGCCCAGGTGATGCCCATCCGCTCCGGGTCGATCACCACTTCGGCCCCGTAGCCCTCGCGGTAGAAGCCGAGCAACGTCTCGCTCATCCACTCGGCGGAGAGGGCGTCCCCGGCCTCCAACCGCTCATGGCAGGCCAGCTCGAACCGGGCCAGGATCGGCATCGTGAACAGGTAGCGCTGGTGGTTCGCCATCCGCTCTTCGATCACCGCGATCACCCAGCCCCGCTCGTCGTTGGCCGCCAGCAGCGAGGCGCCGAGCAACTGTTGGTTGAAGTTGGAAGCCGTCTCCGCCGCCGACATCCCGTAGCCGGAGTAGACGTAAGGCTGCGTGGTGTTGGTCAGGTGGCTGTGCATCGAGTGGCCGATCTCATGGGTCAGGGTGCTGACGTCGGTGAGGCGGTCCTGGTAGGTCATGCTGATGAACGGGTAGGTGCGATAGCCGCCGCCGCTGAAGGCGCCGCCGCCCTTGCCCAGGTTCGCCGCCCGGTCGACCCAACGGTCGATCATGCCCTGGCGGACGGTCTCGACATACTCGCTGCCCAGCGGTTGCAGCGAATCGAGGATCAAAGCGACGCCGCGATCCCAGGCCACCGCCGGGTCGGAGGAGAGCGGGGCTTCCAGGTCATACCCGTGGAGGTCGCCCTCGGCCAGGCCCAACAGCCGGCGGCGGACCCGGAAATAGCGCTGCCAGACCGGGAAGTTGGCCCAAACCGTGTCGAGCAGGTTGCGGAAGACCTGTTCCGAGGTGTTGGTCGGGGCCAGCGCCGCCGCCAGCGACGACGGGTAGTTGTGGGTTTGGGCGTAAAAAACGTCCCGTTTGATCGCCCCGGTCAGGGTGGCGCCCATGGTGTTTTGCAGCTTCAGGTAGGCGTCGGCCGAGCATTCCCAGGCGTCTTTGCGGACCCGGCGGTCGGGGCTCTGCAGGTAGGTGTCTAGGTTGCCCTGGGCCAGCTCGACCTCGTTCCCCCGCTCGTCTTTGATCGTGCCCAGCGGCAGCTCGCCATTTTCCAGGCTGTCGTGGATCGTCTCGAAGGCGTTGCCCATCTCACCGGCGAGCGCCAACACTTCCTCCACTTCGGCCGAGCGGATGTGAGCCCGCTGGCGCTGGATCTGCTCCAGCGCATGGCGATAGAGCCGGAGCTGAGGCTCGGTCTCGTACCAGGCGGTGATGGTCGCGTCCGAGAGGGCGGCGATCGCCGGGCCGACGAAGGAGCCGGCGGCTTCGGCCCGGGTGGCAAGGCCGACCACCTGATCGGTGATCTCCCCCACCCGGCTGTTGGTGGCGTCTTCGCTGCGGCGCAGGTAGGCGTAGACCAAAAGGTTCTCGACGGCCTCGGCGATCTCGTCGATCAGACGCAGCCCGGCCAGGAGCGTGGCCGGTGAGTCGGTCAGCGTCGCTTGAACCTGGCTGATCTCCGGCAGCCGGGCCTCGACCGCCTTGTAGGCACGTTCCCAAGCTTCGATGCTGTCGTAGACGCTTTCGATATCCCAGCGCTCGGCCACGGGCACATCCTGGCGCAGGGGGACCGAGGTAGGGGCTGTGGTGGACATGGATTCCTCCCATGAAGCGAGTCCAACGAGATGCGCGGAAGTGTACGCGGTTCGGGGGCGACTGGCCGCGGGGGGTGTTCTGGATCGGATGGTAAACGTGGGCCGTCTCGGAGC
>JACCYK010000686.1 GCA_013696525.1 Chloroflexia bacterium | reverse complement strand
GCGATGGAAGTAGTTGCTCCGCTCCCACAAGGCCGGAATGTCACCCGCGTCACGAGCCCTTTCCGATCGCTCGACCGCTTCCGCCAAGAGCGCGGTCTCGGCCGGTCCAAAGCGATGGGCGGCGCGGCGGGCGGCTAGTCCCTCCAGCACCTCCCGCAGCTCATAGATCTCGATCAGGTCTTCCACCCTGATCGTGGGGACGACAAAGCCCCGGCTGGGCGCCTTCTCGACCAGCCGCTCAACCGCCAGCCGCCGCAACGCCTCGCGCACCGGCGTCCGGCTCATGTCGAGCGCGGCGGCCAGATCAAGCTCGATCAGGCGGTCACCCGGCTGAATCACCTCGCTCCGGATCGCGTCCCGAATCGTCCAGTAGGCGACGTCAGTGGTGGCGCCCCGTCTGGCGTTCCGATCCCGCAGCTCGCGAAGCTGGCGCCAGTCGTCCCCGTTCTGTTCTGCCATACGTTCGCGCTCATCCCTTCACGCAACCACGGCCGCGAGGACGCAACGGCGCGTCGCGCCGGTCAATGGTTGCGATTGTATACATTGACAAACAATTCCGTCCATGCTACCGTGCCAAGCAGTCTCAACGGCGCGTTGCTTCCCGATCACCGCCTCCCGACGATTGGGATCATTTCGCCGCGACGAGCGCCGTCATGCCGCCTGGTGCATCCCGGCGACTATCCGGAGAACCTATGATCGCCCTCCACCAACGGACCTTTCCCTCCTACCGGTTTGCCGGCAGCCACCGGGAGATCGGCCGCCAATTTGGCGAAACCTGCGCCGACGCCATCCACGAGCATCGCGATCGCGTCTTCTCCCGCCTGCGGACCACGATCGGGATCGCGCGGCCGCAAGCCTTGTCCCTGGCCCTCGGCTTTCAGCCGTTCGTGGTGGAGCATGCGCCCACCTTTGATGACGAGATCCAGGGCGTGGCGGAAGGCGCCGGCCTCACCACGGCCGAGGTCTACGCGCTCCAACTCCGCGCCGAGCTGGCCGTGCTGGGCAAGGGCCGGCCGCCAACGGAGGTCGGTGAATCCGGCGACGAATGCACGACGTTCGCCGTCCTGCCCGAGGCGACCGCGAACGGGATCGGCTTGGTTGGCCAAAACGCGGACCTGCCGGCGTTCTACCGTGACCTGGCCGTGATGGTCGAGCTGGTGCCGGACGACGGGCCGCGCATTTTGATGCTGCTGCCGGCCGGCCAGGTCTCGTACATCGGGATCAACGATCGCGGGCTGGGTGTCTTTGCCAACTTCCTCACCTGCGACGGCTGGCGGCTCGGCGTTCCGCGCTACTTGCTCTCCCGGCTGGCCCTGACCCACGACAGCGTCGCCGGCGCGGTCGCTGCCGTGCGCTCGGTGCCCCGAGCCTCGTCCCGGAACCTGATTATGCTCGACGCGGGTGAATCGGCCGTCGATCTCGAAACCACGCCCACCGACGACGGCGCGCTCCTCCCCAGCGCCGGCCTGCTGGCCCACTCGAACCACTATCTAGCGGACCCGTTGCGGACGGCCGAGCGGTCACCGGACCACCATCTGGCCAATTCCCGGGCGCGGCTGGATCGGATGTCCGAGCTGCTCGCCGCGGCGCGGAGTTCCCTCACCGCGGCGGCGATGGAAACCATCTGCCGGGACCGCGCCACCTACCCCGATTGTCTCTCCCGGGCCGAGGGCGACGATCCCGCCTCCGACGTGATCACCATCGCCTCGTTGATCGCCGAGCCGGCGCTGGGCCGGATGCGGGTCGCGGTCGGCCCTCCCCATGAGCACGCCTATTACACGTTCGCATTCTCGGCGGAATCGACTTCGGGACAGCGGCCACGGGAGGCCGTGGCAGCCGGCGGTCATTGAGGCGACACTGAAAGGAAGAGCCAATGGACGGAACCCAGGCGAAGCTCGGACCCGAGATGGCGCGCGACTGGTTGCTTCGCCACCGGTTGAACCGGCGACAGATGCTCGTCTCCTCGGCGGCGGCCGGGCTCGGCGCCATGACCGGTTTGCCCCGCCGGGCCTCCGCCCAATCGGCGACGCCGACCGCCGGCGGCCGGGCCGTGATCGCGCTCATTCAAGAGCCGGGCCAGATGAACCCCTATTTCAACGGCCAATCCGGGTCATTCCTCTCGGTCCTCGCCTGCGATCCGCTGTTCACGGCGGACGCCGCCGGCAATTACCTGCCGGTTCTGGCGGCCGAGGTGCCCACGGTCGAAAATGGCGGCATCTCGGAGGACTTTCTTACGATCACCTACACCCTGCGGGACGGCATCCTCTGGTCGGATGGGGAACCGCTGACCGCCGACGATTTCGTCTTCTCTTACGAGGTGTACGCCAACCCTGACAGCACGCCCCTGCTGGGCGCCCAGTATTCGTTCATCGAATCGGTCGAGGCCATCGATCCGCTGACCTTCCAGGTAGTGATGAACGGGATCAATCCCGGCTATCTCCGACTGTGGGATAACGGCAGCCCGGTGCAGCCGATGCACCGCTACGAATCGACGGCGATCACCCAGGATGATCCGCTGGCGCGGATGCCCCTCGGCACCGGCCCCTTCGTCTTCACCGAGTGGCGCACCGGCGACGAGATCATCCTCGATCGCAACCCCAACTACCGGGTCGCCGATCAACCCTATCTCGATGGCATCACCATCCGGGTGACGCCGGAGAAGGAGGCCGCGGTCGCCTCGTACTTGGCCGGCGACTTCGATACGATCTACTTCTTTACTACCGGTGATCTACAAGCGCTGACCCAAGCTGAACTGGACGGCGCCCCGATCGAGATCGCGCTGCAGGAAATCCCCGGCTCGACCGAGTGGCTGTGGCTGAACCTGTCGGATCAAGGCGATCTCAGTATCCCCCACCCGGTCCTGGGAGATCCGCTCGTCCGCGAGGCGATCGACCACGCCCTCGACCGCGAAACGGTGATCGAGGAGGTGCTGGGCGGCTTCGGCTTCGTCATCGGGTCGTCCATCTACACCGGCTTTGCCGCGGTCGACCTGCCGGCCGCCGCTTACGACCCGGAGCGGGCAAACGCCCTCCTGGACGAGGCCGGCTGGGTCGCCGGCGAGGACGGCATTCGAGAGAAGGACGGCGTCCGGGCCAGCCTCCGCTACCAGACGATCGCCGGCGATCAGGTTCGCGAGCTGTACCAGCAAGTAGTCCAGCAGAACCTGGCCGACGTCGGGATCGAGGTCTTGATCGAGAACGTGCCGTCCAACACGATCTTCGGCTCGTGGGAAGAGGGCGGCATCTTCAGCCGTGGCGACTACGATATCTTGATGAGCCGGGACGGCGGCGACATTGATCCCAGCGAGTTCACGCCGTTGTTCGTCTCGTCCCAAATCCCGAGCGAAGAGAACCCCGCCGGCCTCAACCGGGTCCGCTACAACAGCGAGGAGTACGACGCCGCGGTGGCCGACGGCGAATCAACGCTCGATCAGGCGGCCCGGCAGGAGGCCTATGCTCGCGCGGCCGAGGTGTTTGCCCGTGATCGGCCATCGATCGGCCTCTACGCATCGGCCTGGGGCTGGTCCTGGAACGAACGACTCCAGGGCGTCACCACCGATAACTGGGATGGCATGTGGCCATCGAGCGCCACTTGGTTCGTCGAAGGCTAAGATATGCCTCTCGCATGCCGGCGGCTGGTTCGCCGCCGGCATTCGCGTCCGCCGGCGCTGGACTGGAAGTCCGCGCTAAGCATCACGAAGTCCCTCCGGGCACCCCCTGGGTGACTGAACACGAGGTATCCTCCGTGGACGAGGCGAATCCCCGTGATTCTCTATCCATTATCGCGTATCGGAGTTCCCGTCCTTAGTCCCGGAGGGAGTTCGTGGTGTTCAGCGCGGACTTCCAGTCCAGCGCCACGCGGGCACCGACGACCGCCATGCTCGCTATTCACCCGAGTTCCGCATGAGCCATGCCCGGAGTTGCCGTGAGTCGCTACGCCTTTCGTCGCCTCCTGCAAGCGATCCCGCTGCTCATCGCCATTAGCGCCCTCTTGTTTGGGCTGCTCCAAATGACGCCAGGCGGCCCCCTGGCGGTCGCCGAGGGTGGTGGCCGCTCGGGCCGGATGACCGCCGAGGACTTACAGCGCCTGCGCAACAAGTACGGTCTGGATGACCCGATCCCGGTCCAGTACTGGAACTGGGCGAGGGACCTCGTGCGCGGCGATTGGGGCACATCGTTCAACACCGGCCTACCGGTGTTGACCATGATCCGCGAGCGACTGCCGACCACCCTCCAGGTCATGGGGCTGGCCTTCGTCGTCACGCTGCTGCTGTCATTCCCGATCGGAATCTTGGCGGCGGTACGCCGCTACACCGTTTTCGACTATTTAACGACCAGTTTCTCGTTCCTCGGCATAGCCGTCCCCAGCTTCTGGTTTGCCTTGATGCTCGTCTTTGCCTTTAGCTTTTCGCTCGGCTGGTTGCCGTCGAACGGCCTCTCCGACGCTCGCGCCAGCTACGAGGGGATCGCGGCCTTCAACGATCGGCTGGTCCACCTGATTATGCCGGTCGCGGTATTGGCCTTGACCTCCACCGCGAGCATCACGCGCTACGTTCGTTCCGCCATGCTCGACGTCATCAACCAAGATTATGTGCGGACCGCACACGCCAAGGGCATCCGGGAGCGGACCGTCATTTTGGTCCACGCCCTCAAGAACGGCGCCATTCCGATTGTCACGGTGCTCGCCCTCGAGCTGCCGGACCTCTTCATCGGCGCCGTTATCATCGAATCGGTCTTCGCCATCTCCGGCATGGGGCGGCTGTTCATCGAATCGGCTAATCTTCGTGACTACCCGGTGCTGATGGGAGTGCTCATCATCGCCGCCATCCTGGTGATCGTCTTCAACCTGCTCGCGGACCTGATCTACGCGCTGCTCGACCCGAGGATTCGCTATCAATGAGCGAGCTTGCCCAGCAGTCGCCAGCCAATCGCGCCGTTTCGCCGGCCGCCGCGCCCCGCGCCGGCCGCCTCGGCAGCGCCGGCCGCGGCC
>JACCYK010000684.1 GCA_013696525.1 Chloroflexia bacterium | reverse complement strand
GTGAGTCGTGAGTCGTGGAGAGTGAACCGTCGGGAAGACGAGTCGTCAAGGCTCCGGCGGCCGCGGGCTCCCGCCTTACGACTCACGACCTACGACTTACGACTTCGGAGGGGGACATGGCTGAAGCGAGAAGCGTTGATCTCAATAGTGATCTGGGCGAGGCGTTTGGCGCTTACACAATCGCGCCGGACGAGGAGCTGTTCGAGCTGATCTCCAGCGCGAACGTGGCCTGCGGCTTCCATGGCGGCGATCCACGGGTGATGGAGCGGACCGTGTCGGCGGCGACGGCCGCCGGGGTCGCGGTCGGCGCCCATCCCGGCTTCCCGGACCTGGTTGGATTCGGCCGGCGCGAAATCGTGGCAACGCCGGATCAGGTGCGAACCGACACCCTGTACCAGCTCGGCGCCCTCGATGCCTTCTGCCGGACGGCGGGCGTGGCGATGCAGCACGTCAAAGCGCACGGGGCGCTCTACAACCGGGCGGTTAAAGACGAGGCGACGGCGGCGGCGATCGCGGCCGCCGTGAAAGCCTTCAACCCAACTCTCATCTTCGTCGCGCTGCCGGGCTCGATCCTCTGCCAGGCGGGGGAGGCCGAAGGGCTTCCCATTGCCCGCGAGGGGTTCGCCGACCGCGCCTACAACCCGGACGGCACGCTCGCCTCCCGCCAGGTGCCGGGCGCGATCATCCACGACCCGGACATCGCCGCCGCGCGGGCGGTGCGCTTGGTGGGCGAGGGCAAGCTGACGGCCATCGATGGCAGCGAGCTGGAGCTGGCGATCGACACGCTCTGCCTCCATTCCGACACGCCGGGCGCGGTCGCGATCGCGCGGGCGATTCGGCGGCGCTTTGCCGAGGCCGGGATCACGATTCGCCCCATGCGTGAGCGATGACCGGCGACCCGGCGTCCTCGCCGCTGACGATCCGGCCGCTTGCCGAATCGGGCGTGCTGGTCGAATTCGCCGACGTCATCGAGCCGGCGATCGTCGAGCGAGTGATGGCCCTGAGCGCGGCGATCGCGGCCGCCCGGCCGGCGGGATTGCTCGATGTTGTGCCATCGTACCGGACCATCCTCCTCGCGTTTGACCCGGTGCGCACCGATGGCGACATCCTAACCCACCTGGTCCGGAGGCTCGCGGGTGACACCGCGGTGCGCGCGGCGCCGGCGGCTCGCGCGGTGACGATCCCCGTGGTGTATGGCAGTGAGCTCGGGCCCGACTTGGACGATGTTGCCACCCACACCGGGCTGTCGCCGGCGACCGTGTGCGAGCGGCACGCGGCGGCCTCGTACCAGGTGGCCTGCATGGGCTTCGCGCCGGGGTTCGGCTTCCTCGTCGGCTTGCCGCCGGGGCTGGCGACACCCCGGCGGCAGACACCGCGGACGCGGGTTCCGGCCGGCTCGGTGGCCATCGGCGGGGCCCAGACCGGCGTCTACCCCGCCGATCTGCCGGGCGGCTGGAACATCATCGGCCGGACGCCGGTGACGTTGTTCGACCCGCGGCGAGACGACCCGTTCCTGCTGCAACCCGGCGACGCGGTCCGGTTCCAGGCGATCGCCGCGGCGGACTTCAAGGCGATGGTGAGCGACGGCGACAGCTCGATTCCAGAGGAGGCCGAGCCGTGACCGGGCGGTTCCTCACCGTGATCGAGCCCGGTTTGCAAACGACGGTGCAAGACCTGGGCCGGACCGGCTTGCTTCGCTACGGCGTCACCTCCGGCGGCGCCCTGGACCAGGCGGCCCTGATCCTCGGCAATCGCCTGGTCGGCAATCCGCCAAACACCGCCGGCCTGGAAATTACGCTGGTCGGGCCCCGGATCCGGTTTGATGATCCGCTTGTGCTCGCCCTCACCGGGGCGGACTTGGGGGCCAGGCTGAACGGGACGCCGGTTCCGCTCTGGCAGCCGTTCATGGTTGACGCGGGCGACGAGTTGGTCTTTCAACCTAGTGGCGGGGATGGCGCCGGGGCGCGATCATACCTCTGCCTGGCGGGCGGGATCGCGGTGGAACCGGTCATGGGCAGCCGGGGGACCGACCTGTTCGGGCAATTCGGCGGCTTAGCGGGCCGGGCCTTGCGGGCCGGGGACAAGCTTCCGCTCGGCGAACCTGGCGCCGGCCATGATGACTTGTTGCGCCGCCGCTTGGCGGCAGCGCCGCCGCGGGACGATCCGCGGGATCCGCTCCGGGTGGTGTTGGGACCGCAACGGGATCGCTTTACGGAGCGCGCGATCGCGGTCTTTCTCGACGCGCCCTACACCGTGTCGCCAAAAGCGGATCGGATGGGATTACGGTTGACCGGTCCGATGCTGGAGTTGACGCGGGGCGCGGACGCGATCTCGGAGGGGATTCATCAGGGATCGATTCAGGTGCCGGGCGATGGGCAGCCGATCGCGCTGACCCGGGCTCGGCAAACCATCGGCGGCTACCCGAAGATCGCGACCGTCATCGGCGCCGACCTCGACGCCCTGGGCCAACTCCGGCCCGGCGACGACGCGCGATTCACGGCGATTGATGTCGGCGGGGCGCGAGCCGCCACGCTCGACTATCTGGCGCGGCTGGGCCCGGAGTCGGTGACGACTGAACCGGCGGTGACGACGGGTTGGCCCAGCCCGGCGGGGGCGGCCGTGACCGCTAGCAAAGAGGAGCCGGCCGGTATGGCGACCGAGTGGACCCCGGCCGCCGTGGCGCACCTGGTGCGTGAGCTGCGGGCCGCCGGGGTCGGCTATCTGAAACTGGAGATCGCATCCGCCGGGCTCAAGCTCGAGCTGCGGTGGGGAGCCGCCGCCGAGCCGGTCGCCGCCGAGTCGACCAGTAGCGACATTGATGCCGATTCGGCCGAAGCCTCCGCAGGCTCCACCATGGCGATCGTGGCGCCAATGCTGGGCGTCTTCTACCGGCGGGCGGCGCCCGAGCAGCCGCCGTACGCGGAGATCAACCAGACGGTCGAAGCCGGGCAGGCGGTCGGGCTGATCGAGGTGATGAAGACCTACCACGAGGTCACCGCCCCGAGCGCCGGCGTCCTCACCGAATTCCTGGTCGAGGATGGCCAGTTCGTCGAGTACGGTCAGGTGATCGCCCGGCTGGATCCTCCACCCTCGTGATCCCCGTGCCGTGCGGCGAACCGGCTCCGGCCACGCTTCAGGCGGAATCCTGATCTCGCGACAAAGACGCGGAAGCGGCATCGTCGCGACCAGGCAGCAAAATCTCCTCGCGCACCGTCATGCCCAGGGCCTCGATGACCTCACTTACCCGCCGCATACTCGCTGAGGCATAGTTGGTGGCCTCATAGCGCTGCACCTGTTGCTCGTGAGCACCGAGTCGTTCTGCCAGATCGGCCTGGGTGAGACCGGCCGCGATCCGGGCCGCGATGATGGCCCGTGGCAGTTGATCGAAGGACTCGATTTTGACCAGCCTGGTGCGGCCCGATCGAAGATCGTCGTATTCAGTAGTCTCAGCGCGAAGGTCGGCAAGCTGGCTTCGCATGGCGTCAAGTTGGATCTCACGGC
>JACCYK010000680.1 GCA_013696525.1 Chloroflexia bacterium | reverse complement strand
GGCCGCGGCTACGTGCGCGAAACCCGAATCGCCCCCCTGCCAGACGGCGAATCGCCGTGGCCGGACGCATTTGACCACTATGCCATCGCCCGCACCGTCGGCCAGGCCGGCGCGATCGTCGATCTCGACTTCCAAGTGCTCGGCGAGGCGACCCTGGACCAGGTCCGGGTGACGGTCTTCGTCGAGAACCTCGACGCGATCAGCGCCCGCTTCGATGTCGAAGCGCTCCAACTCCTGACCGACGTCCCGGTGCCGCTCCGCTCCTATCAGGTCGACGCGGCCCCGACCGGCGAAACTGGCCCGCTGTTTCAGCTCGATCCAGGCGAGTCGCTGGTTGTGACGGTCGATTACGTGGTGGACCGGTTCGGGGTGGTCGGCGCCTGCTATCAGCAGGGTGACGAATGCGTGGTGGTGTCTGGCTGCTGGGGCGGCTGTGGTGGCGGTTCCCGCCCAAGGCTCCGCGTCGGCTTTTGAGCTGCTGTCGCGCTACCGTGCCGGACGGCAACCAACGATACGTAGACCAAAGCGGATACGGACGGAGCACGAACCGTGGGTGATCTGCCGTCCGGCGTGGTTACCTTCCTCTTCACCGACATCGATGGCAGCACCAGAAGCTGGGAGCGGGATGCGGCCGCGATGCGCTCCGCCGTGACGCGACATGATGCCATCATGACCGAGGAGATCTCCCGCCACGGTGGTTTCCTCTACAAACATATCGGCGATGCGGTCCAAGCCGCATTCCCCAACCCGATTGCGGCCGTGCGCGCGGTCGCGTCAGCGCAACGGGCCCTGACGGCGGAGCCTTGGCCCGAGACGGGACCGATCCGCGTGCGGATGGCACTCCACCTGGGCGACGCCGTCCCCAACGCGGCGGGCGACTACAACCAAGTGGCCTGTCTCAACCGCCTCGCCCGGCTCCTGGCAACTGGATATGGCAGCCAGAGTCTCCTCTCCGACGCCGTGTCGAGGGCGACAGCGAACCAGCTTCCAACGGGAATCGGTCTCCGAGACCTCGGGCATCACCGGCTGCGCGATCTGCTCGACCCGGAGCGGGTCTGGCAAATGACCATTGTGGGTCTACCCGACACGTTTCCGCCCCTCAAGAGCCTCGAACAATTTGCCAACAACTTGCCGATCCAACCAAACCCGCTCATCGGGCGCGAGGCGGAGCTAGCAGATCTGGTTGATCTGCTCACGAAGGACGAGTCATGCCGGCTCGTGACCCTAACCGGACCGGGTGGCGTTGGCAAGACCCGGCTCGCCCTGCAGGCGGCGGCCGATGTCCTGGACCACTTTCCCGATGGCGCGTTTCTGATCGAGCTGGGCGCGGTCAGCGACGCCGGCTTAGTGTTGCCGACGATCGCGGAAACGCTGGGCGTGCGTGAGGGCGGCGGCATCAATCTCCAAGCCAGCCTGTTGGAGCACCTGAGCTCCCGGCGGCTTCTGCTGGTACTCGATAACCTGGAACACTTGCGAGTGACCGCACCGCTTGTCACCGCGATGCTGGCTGCCGCGCGCGATCTCCGCCTGCTCGCCACCAGTCGCATTCCCTTACGGGTGGCAGCCGAGTATCTGGTTGACGTTCCGCCGCTCGCCTTGCCCCCGGCACGATCACCCGCGCCGGCCGCGATCACTGGGTCGCCAGCGGTGCGGCTCTTCATCGATCGGGCGGCCAGGGCGTCAGGCGATGCGATCGGCGAGGCATCGCTGCCCGCGATCGTTCAGATCGTACGGCGGCTTGATGGGTTGCCACTGGCGATCGAGCTGGCCGCGGCGCAAACCAGGTTCTATGCACCGGCGGAACTCCCGCGGGAGCTAGATCAGCGATTCAGGCTACTCTCGGGCGGCGACCCAACAGCACCCTCCCACCAGCAGGCGCTCGAATCGACGATCGCCTGGAGCTACGATCTGCTCACTCCGTCCCAGCAGCGGTTGTTGGCCAAGTTGTCCGTCTTTGCCGGGGGGTGGACATACGAAGCGGCTCGGCAGGTAGCCTCGACGGAGCGGGACGACGAACAAGCCGCCGACTCCGGCATCCACGCTCTCACCGAAGCAAGCTTGATTCGTCGGCACCGCGACGCCGATGGCGGATCACGCTGGTCGATGTTGGAGTCGATCAACGCCTTCGCGGCTCACCGTCTTGATGACGCGGGGGATACCTCCGCCGTCCGCGAACGGCATGCCGCTTGGTATCGCCTTCTGGCGGCGGAAGCCAATGAGGGGCTTGACCGCGGCGATCAGGAACGATGGCTAACCCGTCTGGAAACGGAGCACGACAACCTTCGTGCCGCACTAGCGTGGGAAATGTCCATCGCCGGCGCACACCCCCAATTACCCGCCACGCTCGGGCGGTTCTGGCGCACCCGCGGATACGTATCTGAAGGGCGACGCTGGTTGGAAAGCGCGGTCGCGCAAACCGTCTCCGACCCTGTCTTGCACCTTGTCACACTCAACCGATCCGGCGGGTTGGCAATCGACCAGGGCGATTATACAATGGCCCAGGCACGATTTGAAACGGCGCTAGACGTCGCGCGCGAGGTCGGAGACCGTGGCCAAGAAGCCGAGCTTCTAAACAACCTCGGCGTGGTGGCGCTCTCGATCGGAGAGCTTGCCAGGGCGGAGAAACGATTTGCCGAAGCGCTTGCGCTGAGTACCGCGATCGACGATCAGCAGCGGCGGCTCGATGTCCTCGCAAACCTGGGAGCGTTGGCGCACTACCGGGGCGACATTCCGGGAGCACTGGCACGGTATACAGAGTCGCTGCGGATCGGCCGGGAGCTTGGCGACCTGCAAGGCGTCGCCGAAACGCTCATGAATCTCCTGTTGTTGCTCGCTCCCTTTCCCGAATACCGTGACCGGGCCCGTGCCTTCGGTGACGAGGCGCTGCGCCGCTGCCGAAGCCTGGGGGATCGCATCGGCGAGGGGCTGACGTTGACCGGCCTCGGCTTCATTGCCGAAAGCGAGCAAGATTTCACCACGGCAGCTACCCTCCACGGCCAGAGCCTGGCGATCTTCGAAGAGATCGAGGACTGGGGCAACGTGGCGCGGGCCACCGGTAACCTCGGCTCGGTTGCCATTGACCGTGGTGACAAGGAAGCCGGCACCGACCTGCTTCGCGACGCCCTGCGCCGGTTTGACCGCCTGGGCGAGCAGGACGGCATCGCGATCTCGCTCGAAGGGCTGGCGGCAGCCACCGACGCTCCCGAGCGCGCGGCCCGCCTGCTGGGCGCCGCCCAGCGCCTCCGGGACGAGATCGACGTACCGCCACCGCCGGAAGGAAAACGGCGCCACGACGCCACGATGGGATGGCTGCGGGAGGAGCTTGGCGGATCGCTCGACCAGATCATGGCCGAGGGCCGCGAGCTCACGACCAAGCGGGCGATCGCCTTCGCGCTGCACGGCGTCCAAGACCCGCTCTTTGCCGATCTGGACGAGGTGCTCAGCGATCTTTAGTACCGGGCCCGGGTCATCGTGTCCATGGTGTTTCCCAGTCCGGATCATCGTTTGCACGCGATCCGCGTCCTCGCCAGAGAAGCGGAGGCCGGCGGCGGCCGGAGGACAAGCCGGGCATGCTACCATCCACCACACGCGACGGCGACCGGTCCGCACGGTCCCGCGCCACGGGATCAGGAGCGTGGTCATGGCGTCAACCAACGTAGTGGGTGCGGCGGCGCGGCCGGTGCCGGGCGCGACCTGGCGCGGCAGGGTCCACGACGCGACGGCGATCAGCGTCGCCTTGAACCGGCTCTGGGCTCAGTTTGGCGGCGAACCATCGGCCGGCGCCCAGGCCCGGGCCAGCACCCTCAATCTCACGGTCGTCACCCGTTCCCGGCGCGGCGCCGGGCACGCCATCGACGCCGTCACCCGCCTCTCCAACCTGTACCCCTCGCGGGCCACGATCCTGGTCGCCAACCACGAGCGCGGCACCGACGCTGACCCAGGATTGGATGTCGAGATCACGTTGCTCGAGCAAGCCGCCACCCGCGGCCGGCTCGCCGTCCGCTTCGAGTGCATCACGGTCGAGGTCAGCGCCGAGAACGAGCAACAACTCGCCTCGATCACGTCGCCCCTCCTCGTCGCCGATCTGCCTGATTTCCTGTGGTGGGCCGGCGGCGACACCGGCGGCGATCTTTTCGACGACTTGACGGCGATCACCGACCGCCTCATTGTCGACACGGCCACGATCGCCGCTCCCAGCGGCGAATTGACCCGGCTCAGCGCCCTTGTCCGGCGCGAGGAAGGCAACCTCCGGTTGAGCGATTTCGCCTGGGCCCGGATCAAGCCCTGGCGCCACCTCGTCACCCAGTTTTTCGATCCCCCGGCCTGCCGCCCAGCCCTGCACGCGATCGACAACGTCGCCATTGTCTATCGTGCCGCCGACGTCGCCGGAAAATCGGCCCTCAGCGGCGCCCTCTTGCTCGCTGGCTGGCTTGGCTCCCGCCTCGGTTGGCAGGCGCCGGGTGAGCTGGTGCCGATCCGGTCGACGCCGGGCGGCTGGCGGGCGACCTTGCGGGCCGGTGAGCGCGGCCGGCGCCGGGAGACCCTGCTGACGCTGCTGCCCACCGCCAACCCGGCCGCCGGGTGCTGCCTGGAACGGGTAACGCTCTCCGCCCAAGGCATCGTCTCCGGCGTCTTTCGGGTCGAGCGGACCGACCGGCTGGGCTTGACCACCACCAGCGAAATGGCGAAGATGACGCCAATCTCGCGCGGCATTTTCGCCCCCGTCGCGGACGAGGCGGTGCTGCTGGCGGCGGAGCTCCAGGTGTTCGGCCGGGATCTCGTCTACGAGGCGGCGCTGGCGTTCGCCGCCGTGCTGGCCCCCGACCTCGCGACCATGGAGCATGCCTGATGACCGGCCCATCGGCCCCGGCCAGCGCCACCCGTGGCGGCGAGATCCGGGTGGTGCCGGATGCGGCGGCGCTGGCCGAGGCGGCAGCGACCGCGTTTGTTCGCCTTACGACCGCCGCCGTGGCGCAGCGGGGCCGGGCCACGGTCGCCCTCTCCGGCGGCTCCACCCCGCGGCGGATGGGCGAGCTGCTGGCCAGCCCGCGCTATCGCGACCAGGTGCCGTGGAGCAAACTGGCGATCTTTTGGGGTGATGAGCGTTGGGTGCCGGAATCGAGCCCGGAGAGCAACGCCGGCGTCGCCAAACGAACCTTCCTCGATCAGGTGCCGGTCGCGCCGGACCAGGTGTTCCCCTTCCCCACCGGGGAGGACGACCCGGCCCGCGCGGCGGCCAGCTACGAGGCGACCATCCGCCGGGTATTCGGCCAACCCCACGGCATCCCACGCTTCGATCTCATCCTGCTCGGCATGGGCGACGACGGGCATACCGCATCCCTCTTTCCGGGCACCGCCGCCCTGACCGAGACCGTGGCGCTGGCGGTCGCCAACCAGACGCCGCGGCAGGGCGCGATCCGGCTGACCCTGACCTACCCGATCCTGAACGCCGGGCGCGACATCGTGTTCCTGATCGCCGGGGAAGGCAAAGCGGAGACCCTGGCGGCGATGCTGGAAGGTCCGCCGCGGCCGCGCGACCTCCCGGCCCAGGGACTTCAACCCAGTGACGGCCGGCTCACCTGGCTGGTCGATGCCGCCGCCGCGGCCAAGCTGTCCACCGCCGGGGTGCCCGGTGGATGACGTGGCCCGGCTGGCGGCCCTGGCGCGGACCGTGGCCGCCGCCGTGCAGCCCGGAATGACGGTCGGGCTCGGCACCGGCTCCACCGCCGACGCCGTGATCCGGGAGCTTGGGCGCCGGGTGCGGGATGGCCTCGCGCTGCGTGGCGTTCCCACCTCGCGCCGCACGGCCAAGCTGGCGCGGGAGCTCGGCATCCGCCTGGTGTCGCTGGAAGAGGTCGACCGGATCGATCTCGGCATCGACGGCGCCGACGAGATCGACCCGGCCCTGAACGCGACGAAGGGGCGGGGCGGCGCCCTTCTCCACGAAAAGCTGGTTGCCCTCGCCTGCGCCGACTACGTCCTGGTCGCGGCGGCCGAAAAGCTGGTGCCGCGGCTGGGCAGCCGGCTGCCGCTGCCGGTCGAAGTCGTCCCCTTCGGCTGGCAGCACACGGCGGCCCGGTTGGAACGGCTGGGGATCAGACCGGCGTTGCGACCCGAACCGGATCACCCCAGCGGCCCATTCCACAGCGACGGCGGCCACGTTATCCTCGATTGCGACATCGGCCCGCTGGCCGAGCCGGAGGCGCTGGCCACCGGCATCAAGGCCGTGGCCGGGGTCGTCGATCACGGCTTGTTCCTTGGGATTGCCCACCGCGCCTACATCGCCGAAACCGATGGCAGCGTCCGCGAGATCGCGCGGCCAACGACACCCGGCCGCTAGCCGGCGGCGCCTACCGCCGCCGCGCCTCGCTCGCGGGGTGAGGTCAGATTCGTCGAACCGGACGGCAAGGAGGAACCGCTTTGGGTGCGCAGATCAGTCTCGGCCGGATTTGGGGGATCCCGGTGGGGCTTCATTGGAGCCTGCTGCTCGTCTTTGCCCTGCTCACCTGGTCGCTGGCGGATGGTTTCTTGCTCGGCCGCAACCCTGAGCTTGACCTTACCGCCCGGTGGGTCATTGCCGTCCTCACCAGCGTCTTCTTCTTCGCCTCGATCCTGTTGCACGAGCTGGGGCATGCCTGGGTCGCCCAGCGCAACGGGATCCCGGT
Source organism: Chloroflexia bacterium (assembly GCA_013696525.1). Taxonomy (GTDB): domain Bacteria; phylum Chloroflexota; class Chloroflexia; order Thermomicrobiales; family UBA6265; genus JACCYK01. The sequence goes on along the minus strand of JACCYK010000680.1, from coordinate 2,098 downwards.
CAATCGGATCACCCTATTCATCTTTGGCGGCGCGGCCGAGATCGACAAGCAAGCCAAGACACCCGGGGTCGAGTTCCGGGTCGCGGTCGGCGGCCCGGTGGTCAGCCTGGCGCTGGCGGCCAGCTTCGGCCTGCTCGCCGTCGCCACCCAAAACGTGGCCGTTCTCGGCGCCTCGTTCTTCTGGTTGGCGCAGATCAACCTGATGCTCCTGCTGTTCAATCTGGTCCCCGGCTACCCGCTCGATGGCGGCCGGATGCTGCGGGCGGCGGTGTGGCATTTCACGAAGAGCGAGCGGCGGGCGACCACGGTCGCCATGTTCAGCGGCCAGATCGTCGCCTTCGGCCTGATGGCGATCGGCGGCTACCTGATCTTCAGCGGCAACTTCATTAACGGGATCTGGCTCATCTTCATCGGTTGGTTCCTCCAGAACGCCACCGTCGCCGAGCAATCATCGGCCACGGTGCAGCAGCAACTGGCCGGGATCAAGGTCGGCCAGGCGATGGGGATGATCAAAGAGCCCCGCGTCCCGAGCCGGCTCAAGATCCAGCAGCTCGTCGACGACTACGCCCTGCCGCACGGCCAGCGCACCTTCCTGGTCATGGACGACGAGGTGCCCCGCGGCCTGGTGACGCTGCGAAACCTGGCCCAGGTGCCACGCGAGCGCTGGGCCTGGGCATCTGTCACCGAGGCGATGACGCCGTGGTCGGAGCTGACGAAAGTGACGCCGGACATCGACCTGATCGAGGCCATGAAGCTGATGGACGACCAGCGGGTCGGCCAAGTCCCGGTTGTCGATGGCACGCGAGTGGTCGGCCTCCTGACGCGGGAAGAGATCATCCACTTGCTGCGCCTGCGGATGGAGCTCGGCACGTAGGCCGTCCGTATCGTGGCAAATTGGAGATGCCTACAGAGTATCCAACATTCGACTGAGGTCCCGCTCATGACATCACCACTCGTTACCTACGATCCGGAGGTCAAGGCTCTCTATCTTCAATTCGCGGAGGCAGAGATAGCCGAGACGTTGGAGTTGTCAGAGAACGTCTTCATCGACATTGACGCCGAGGGGCAGCCGGTCGGGTCCGAGATCCTGAATGCGGCGCCGCGGCTCGTGGGGAGTATTCCGGCACCGCCGGAGAGCGCCACGCTGCGAGAGTTGGTGACCCGGAGCACGGCGTAGGACCTGATGCCGGTGGCGATTCAGTCAGTGATCGCGGGGGTTCAGGGCCGAGCGCGGGCCGCTGCCGATCAGCAAGAAGGCACCCGACGCCAGCACGATCGCGGCGCCGGGGGCCAGGATGGTCCAGGGCGCCAGTTGCATGAAGGCCGAGCTCTTGCTCACCATCGCGCCCCCCGGCGCGGGTGAGGCGACGGTACGGTGCGTCGCTTGATAGGGCGAGCCACGCGACCGGCGCATCCGCTCCAGCATGACAGCCAGATCATGGGTTGAACGCCGCTCGGCAATGCTGCACCGAGCTGGTGATGTTGGTCAGCACGGCGTCGTCCGCCAACTCGAAGGGGTAGAAGAGCTCGAGCATGACCGGTACCTCGTCCAGGCTGGTAGCCCGCATCGCTTTTGCCAGCGCCTCGACTTGAAAGGTGCCGCGGGTATCCGGCCAACCCCAATGCGCGTCGCTCATGAAGTCGTGGTTCTGGAGGTGAATGACCCCGATGTCGTCGCGGAGTGGAGCGAGCCAGTCCACGAGGTCAACTTTCGGACCGTAGAGCGGCCGGTAGAGCGCGTGCCCCACGTCGAGCACATAGGCCACCGGCACGGCGGTTTGGCCGCGGAGGGTGTCCATCAGGCGCCGGCTTTGTTCGACCGAGTGGGGAATCTCCCGCGGCAGCGGCGTCGGCTCGACCAGGAGTCCCTGCAGACCGGCCGCCGCCGCGACTTCACACGCCGCGAACAGATCGTCGATCAGCTCGCTCGAGCGCCGCTCGGCAATCGCCGGCTCAGCCGCGTCGGCCACGCTGAACGCCCCGAGCGGGCCGCCGACTGCCGGCGCGCCGAGCTCGGTCGCCGTTGCGGCGGCTCGTTTCCACCACTCACGGGCCACCGCGCGTCCCATCGGATCGGGATGCAGCAAGCCATTATAGG
>JACCYK010000656.1 GCA_013696525.1 Chloroflexia bacterium | reverse complement strand
GCCCACTCCTGATGGGGCAACGATGTTTACGCGAGGGCAGGGGAATGGCTGAGTATCATCTGCGGGTTCACGATCTCTCGAAAACGTTTGTCCTGCATGTCCTGCACGGGAAACGAATCCTGGGCTTCGAGCACATCTCGTTCGACGTGCCGGCCGGGGCCTTTGCCGGGGTGGCGGGGCGAAGCGGCAGTGGCAAGTCGTCGTTGTTGAAGTGCTTGTATCGGACCTATCTCGCCGATAGTGGCTCGATCCTGCTCACCACCGCCGGCGGGCAGACGGTCGATCTGGTGACCGCCGCCGACGACACCGTGATCGAGCTGCGGCTGTCCGATATCGGCTACGTCTCCCAGTTCCTGCGGCCGACGCCGCGGGTGCCGGCCCTGGAGCTGGCGGCGCGACCGCTGGTCCGGCGCGGCCTGCCGCGCGGCGAGGCCCACGACCGCGTCATCTCCTACTTTGAGCGGCTGGCGTTGCCGGAAGACCTGTGGGACGGGTATCCGATCCTCTTTAGCGGCGGCGAGCAGCAGCGAGTCAACCTGGCGCGGGCCTTGGCCTCCGACGCCCGCTTGCTCCTCCTCGACGAACCGACCTCGGCCCTGGACGCGGCCCTGCAGGCGGATGTGGTGCAACTCCTGGCCGAGCGGCGTGATCGTGGCACCACGATGATCGGCATCATGCACGATGCCACGCTCCTCGGGCAACTCGCCGACCTGGTCTTGCACATGGAGCACGGCCGGATCGTTCGCCGCGAGACGAACAGCGATCGCGTCGCCGGGCTCGATCCGCGCTCGCTGGCGATCGCGGGTTAGTGGCGGGGGGATGAGCACTGGAGTTGATCGTGCCGCGATCGAGCGCCTCGTCGCCCGCCGCTGGCGATGCCCGCGCCGGCAACTTGGAGCGGCTCGGCGCGGCGTTAAGAGTTGCCAAGCAATTCTTCAACATGAGCTTCACCATTGCGGAGATTGATGCGGATACGATGGTGACGGTGGGCGAACTGCCTCTGTCGTTTCAACGTGCGACCGATGCGGAGCCCATCCGCGCGGTACTACGGACGCACCGCCTGGCCTGCCCGGTGGATACCCAAGCCTCCGGCGAGTGTGAACGGTTCGTCGCCGGGGCGGCCCCGTTGCCGTGCCAGGCAGCCAACCCCGCCAGCATCGCCGCCCCGGCGGCGGGCCACCCTGACACACGACGATCCCGAGACAAGCCAACCGGCCTTGGTGTCCCGGCACGACGATGGGAGAGGGAACGCGCATGCTTGAGATTCATGATCTGCGGGTGGTCTATCCGAACGGCTACGAGGCGCTCAAATCGGTCAGCTTCACCGCCGGCGAGGGCGAGATCGTGGCCTTGATCGGACGCTCGGGCGCCGGCAAATCGACCATCCTCCGCTGCGTCAACGGCCTGCAACCGGTCACCGCCGGGCGGATCCTGTTGAACGGGGTCGATGTCGGCAGCCTAGGCGAGGAAGAAATCCGCCGGCTACGCCGCAAAATCGGCTTCATCTGGCAGGAATACAATCTGGTCGAGCGCCTGACCGTCATCAAGAACGTGCTCTCCGGCCGTCTGGGCTATACCGAGCGGGTGCCGAGCTGCTGCCATTGGTTTGATCGCGGCCATCGCGAGATCGCGGTCAGCAGCCTGGAAAAGGTCAACATGCTGCACCGGGCGACGCAACGGGCCGACCGGCTCTCGGGCGGCGAGAAGCAGCGGATCGCCATCGCCCGCGCCCTGGCCCAGGAGCCGGAGCTGATCCTGGCCGATGAGCCGGTGGCCAGCCTCGACATCGAGCTGTCGCGCCAGGTGATGAGCGACCTGGTCCGGGTCTCGCGCCAGCAGCGGGTGCCCACCCTGATCAGCATCCACGACGTCGACCTGGCGCGGACCTTCTGCGACCGCCTGATCGGGCTGGCCCAGGGCAACGTCGTCTTCGACGGTCCGCCACGCGATTTGACCGAGCCCGTGCTGGACCGCATCTACCGGTTCGACCGCCCGCTCGATCTCCCGGTCCCGGTTCCGGGCCAGGCCGCCGCGATGGCGGGGGTGGGGGCGTAGCGATGTCGGTCTCCTCGCCGCGAGTGTCACCCGCCGGCCAGCTCCCCGCCCCGAACCGGGAGCGGCTGCTGGAGCCCCGGCCGCCGATCGGGCTGAAAGAGATTGGGCTGGCCCTCCTGCTGATCGCGATCTATGTCTGGGGGGTGGCGGGGACTAACGCCTCGCCCCAAGAGCTGGTGGCCGGCCTGCCCAACATCTGGAACTTCTTCGTCCGGCTCTTTCCGCCGGAATGGGTCCTGGTCGAGACCGCGATCGGGATCGGCCCCTGGACCTGGGCCACGGTTCCCATCTCCGAGGTGATCCCGGCCCTGATCGAAACCGTTCAGATGGCGGTTATCGGCACCACCCTGGCCATCTTCCTCTCGTTGCCGTTCAGCTTCCTGGCGGCGCGCAACGTCGCCCCGCACCGGCTGGTCTACCAGGGGATGCGCTTCCTGCTCAATGTCAACCGGGCGATCCCCGACATCATCATCGCCCTGGTCTTCGTCGCCGCGGTCGGCCTTGGTCCCTTCTCCGGGGTGCTGGCGATCGCGATCGGGTCGGTCGGCACGACCGCCAAGCTGTACGCGGAAGCGATCGAGGCGATCGATCCGGCCCAGGTGCAGGCGGTGCGGGCCACCGGGGCTGGCCGCATCCAGACCTTCATCTACGGCGTGGTGCCGCAGGCGATGCCGCTGATGGCGTCGTACTCGCTCCTCCTCTTCGAGGGCAACGTCCGCTCCGCCTCGATCCTCGGCATCGTCGGCGCGGGCGGCATCGGTCTCATCC
>JACCYK010000577.1 GCA_013696525.1 Chloroflexia bacterium | reverse complement strand
CGGCGGCATCCTCGCGCCCGGCCTCGACCGTCGCCTCGGCTCCCAGCCGGCGCGCCAGCGCCAGCCGCGAGGCGAGCCGGTCCACCACCATCACGCGGGCGCCGCGATCGGTCGCCGCCAGCAGCGCCGCCTGTCCGATCGGTCCAGCGCCGAAGATCATCACCGTGTCCTCGGGCCCGATCTGGCCGCGGGCCGCCGCTTGCACCCCGATCGAAACTGGCTCGACGAGCGCCGCTAGCTCCGGGTCGAGGTCGCCCGTGGGGTAGAGACGCTCGGTCGGGATGGCGATGAGCTCGCACATCGCGCCATCAACATGGGCGCCGAGCACCCGCAGCTTGGCGCAGCAGTTCGACCGGCCCTGGCGACAGGGGTAGCACTCCCCGCACGGCAGGAGGGGCTCGACCGCGACCCGATCGCCAACATGGACTGGGCCAGAATAGCCGCTGCCGAAGGCAACGACCTTCCCCGCGAACTCGTGGCCCTGGGTCCGCGGGTACGCCACGTACGGGCTCGTGCCGTGGTAGATGTGGAGATCGGAGCCGCAAATGCCGACCCGCTCGACCCGGATCAGCGCTTCGCCGGGGCCGGCCGCCGGCTCCGCCCTGTCCCGGACCTCGATTGTTCCCGGCGCGGTCGTCACGGCCGCTCTCATCGACGCCTCCGTGATTATCATACAGGTGGACCACTAGTCCGGTGAACCCATCCTAGAGGACGCGCATCGCCTTGTCAACGACGGCCGAGTCGTAAGTCGTAAGTCGTAGGTCGTGAGTCGTAAGCAACGGGGTGTGGGGAGAGCGTGGCCGCGTCGCTTGACACCCCGCTCGTGATGATCCACCTTCTCCCGACTCCCGACTCCCGACTCCCGACTCCCGACTCCCGACTCCCGACTCCCGACTCCCGACTCTCGACTCTCGACTCTCGACTCTCGACTCTCGACTCTCGACTCACACCGCGGTTTGTCCGCCATCGACGACGAAGAAGCCGCCGACGGCGTAGGATGCCTCGTCCGAGGCCAGCCAGACCATCATCGCCGCCACCTCGTCCGGGGTGCCGGGGCGGCGCGCGGGAATCGTGGCGCAGATTTCGTCCACCACCGTGGGATCGGCAAAGACGGGGGCGTTGATCGGCGTGTCGATAAAGCCGGGCACCACCACGTTGACCCGGATGTTGTCGCGGGCATACTCGTTGGCCATCACCCGGGCCAGGCCGTGGCAGCCGGCTTTGCTCGCGCTGTAGGCATGTTCGCTGAGCGCCAGGCCGTAAAGCCCGGTCGGCGAGCCGGTGACGATCACCGCGCCGCCGCCGCTGGCGCGGAGGGCGCGGACGCCATGCTTGCAGGTCAGGAACATCCCGGTCAGGTTGACATCAATGGTCGCTTGCCAGGCCGATAGCTCGAGCTGATCGACCCGGGCGTCACCACCCTCGATCAGCTCGATCCCGGCGACGCCGACCACCACGTCGAGACCGCCCCAGGCATCGACCAGCCGCGCCACCGCGTGCTCGACCTGATCTTCTCGCGACACATCCGCCGGCAGGACGAGTGCCTCGCCCCCCTGGTCTCGAATTTCCGCCGCCACCGCCTCGAGCTCGCCCTGCCGCCGGGCGACGAGCCCGATCCGCGCTCCCTCACGCCCGAAGCGGACCGCCGTCGCCCGCCCGATGCCCGAGCTGGCGCCGGTGATGAACGCTCGTTTTCCGTCAAGCCGTCCGGCCATCGTTGGTCGTCTCCTTGGCGTCGCCGCTCAACCGCTGCCGGGCGCGTTCAACCCCGCCGGGGCCGCTGCCGGCGTCCCGCCCGCCGCCAGGTAGGCGCGGAAACGCTCGATGTACTCGGCGATGCCGTCCTCCAGGTTCGTATACCGCGGGGCGTAGCCGAGCTGGGCGCGGGCTTGATCGATGGAGAGGGTGGCGCGAAACGGCAGCTCGGCCCGGTCGGTCTCCGTCATCGCGTCCGCGATCTCGATGTCGGCGCCGGGGACCAGCTCCTGGACGATGCGGCCGACATCACCGCCCGTACGCAGCGGCCCATCGGTCGCCCCGTAGAAGACCCGATCGGCGTCGTCTGGTCCCGCCAGCAGCGCCGCGACGAGCGCGGCGAGGTCGGCCACATGGATGTAGGACCGGGGCACCTGGCCGCCGCTGGCCAGCCGCACCGGCTGCCCGAGCAACGCCGGCTCGACGACGTTTTTCACATAGTTGGGGGCGAACCAGCTCATGCCGAAGCCGTACAAGGCCGAGGGCCGGATCACCCGCGTGTCGAGCCCGAACGATTGATGGTAGGCGTAGGCGAACGCCTCGGCCGCGACCTTCGCCGCGCCATAGGCGCCCAACGGCCCCACCCGCGCCATGATCGTCGGGTGATCGGCGTCCATCGGCTCGTACAGCTTCTGGCCGTGGACGGCGATCGACGAGAAGAGGATCACCCGCCCCACATCGAGCAGGCGGGCCGCTTCCATCAGGTTGACCGCGCCGCCGGTGTTGACCGTGAGGGCGATCATTGGGTTGCGGTTGAGGTGGCCGATGTCCATCACGCTGGCGGTGTGGACGATGGCGCGCGGCCGGTAGCGTTGAACAACCTCGAACAGGCGGGGCCAGGTCTCGATCCCGCCCCGTTCGAGTGGGATGCGCCCGGCGGCGTCGCCGATCACGAACCGGGCTTCGGGCCGGAAATCGCCGAGATCGTAGATGACGGCCTCGTACCCGTCATCAAGCAGCCGGCGGACGATGTAGGAGCCGGAGAACCCGGCGCCGCCCGTGACGAGAACCGGCCCGCTCTGATCTCCCATGTCGCAACCTCCACCTGTTTCCGCGCCGGCCCGGTAAGCCGATCAGCCGCCGACCGGCGGCGCGATCGCCCCAAACCCCGGGTTCGGGACGTCGGCCACGAGCTTCCGGAACGGCTCGTCGCTGAGGACCCGCCACTGGATGCGCGTGCCGCGCGGCACCAGATAAACGCAGGGGGCGGTCGCCGTCACCGTCCGCCGCTCGCTCAGGTCGGGCGGTTCCCAATACGTGATCTCGGCCTCGCCGTGCAGCACGAAATGTATCGCATCGGTCCAGGTTGTCCACTGGACATCATGGCCTTTGAACCAGTCTTCGTAGACGATCTGAGCCGCCGGCTCGTCGAT
>JACCYK010000572.1 GCA_013696525.1 Chloroflexia bacterium | reverse complement strand
GCCGTGGCCGGGGCCGCGGTGGGCGGTGCGGGCGGCGTCGCGATGGTGCCGCAGCCTGAGCCGAGGAGCAGGGTACACAGCGCCGTGATGAGCAGTGCCGGCAATTGGATGACGCGCCCTGGCCGGCGGTGGACCATTCCTGCCCTCAATCTGATCCGGATCGGATGACCCGCGGTGGCGGCTGGCGCGGGCGGCGGATCCCCTCCGCGGGTGGCGGGGCGAGGCACGGGCGGACTATACCACGGGCCCCGAACGCCATCGGGATGCCGGCCCGCGTCCGGGCCAGGTCCGCCGCCGGCGGTATCACATCGGGCCAGGCCCGCCGTTACATCAGCGGGGTTGGGGGGGACGGCCCGGCCGGATATACTGCGGCCCTGGGATCGGCGCGTTGTTCAGGCGGAGCGGAGCACAAAGCTAATGCAGGTCTATGACACGCGATCGGAGCGTCTCGAGCGGTTGACGCCACGGGGCGACACGCCGCTCGGTATCTACGTCTGTGGGATTACGCCCTATGACACGACCCATGTCGGCCACGCCTTTACCTATCTCACCTTCGACGTCTTCATCCGGTACGCGCGGTCGCTGGGGATGGCGACGACCTACGTCCAGAACGTAACGGACATCGACGACGATATTTTGCGCAAAGCGAAGGAGCTTGGCGTCCCGTGGAACGAGCTGGCGGAACGCGAGACGGCGAAGTTCCAGCGGGACATGGCCGACCTGAACGCGCTCGTGCCTGACCACTACGTCAAGGCGACCGATCACGTCGTCGAGATGCTGGCGATCATCGAGCCGTTGCTCGCCAAGGGGTTCGCCTACGAAGCCAACGGCAGCGTCTATTTCGCCGTCGCCAAGGATCCTGGTTTTGGCAAGCTGAGCCACATCCCGCGCGACCAGATGCTCGCGATCGCGAACGAGCGCGGCAACTATCCGGACGACCCGAACAAGCACGATCCGCTCGATTTCGTCCTCTGGCAGGCGGCGGCCCCCGGGGAGCCGACCTGGGATTCGCCGTTCGGGCTGGGGCGGCCGGGCTGGCATATCGAATGCAGCGCGATGGCCACCCGCTATCTGGGGCCGACGGTCGACGTCCATGGCGGCGGCAGAGACTTGATCTTCCCGCACCACGAGTCGGAAATCGCGCAATCGGAGAACGCCTTTGGGGTGGAGCCCTTCGCCCGGTACTGGATGCACGCCGGGATGGTCGAGTATGACGACGAAAAGATGAGCAAGTCACTTGGCAACCTCGTCCTGGTCAGTGACATCCTCGCCACCTATCACCCGGACGCCCTCCGCTTGTACCTGTTCTCGAACCACTACCGGACATCCTGGGAATACCGGGATGCCGAGGTCGAGGACTGGGCGTCGTTGGCGGACGACCTGCGCGAGGCGGTCGAGTTCCCGGCGATCGGGATGGAAGACGAGGTCGATGCCGCGAACCTGACCGAGCGGTTCATGAACGCGCTTGACGACGATCTCGACACCCCGGCCGCGATCGCGGCGTTGCGGGAGGTCGGCCAGGCCATCCTCGAGGCGCCGGAAGAAGACGACGTGCGCGATGCCCAAGACCGGTTGCGGGAGATGGCGGACATTTTGGGGCTGACGCTGCGGAGCTGAGCGACACTGACGGTGAGGCTGACGAACCCGTTCGCGGTGCTTGATGCGAGGGCATTGGAGGCGGGGAGCGAGGCTCGGTTTCCGCTTGGGCAAGCTCGGGGATAAATCCCCGAGCTGAATACACGAACCATCCTGAAGGATGTTGAATTCGCCTGATTGGCTGACGTTTCTCAGTGTGGAAGCCAAATTCGGAGCGTGAGCCGGCTTTAGCCGGGTTTGTATAGTCAGCGCGGGGCGCCCTCTGGGCCATTTATTCCCGCGCTTGGCCAGGCGGAAACGCCGCAAGGAACCCCAACACATACCCTGACCGGCGCTGGAAGAGTCGCCCGGCCGGCCGTAGAGCGTGCTACGCCGCTGGATCCTCCTCAACGGGAGCTTCCTCAACCGGCGCCTCTTCGACCGGAGCTTCTTCGACCGGAGCTTCTTCGACCGGAGCTTCTTCCACCGCCGCGCCTTCGAC
>JACCYK010000598.1 GCA_013696525.1 Chloroflexia bacterium | reverse complement strand
TTCCCGGTCGCCCTGCAGTTCGTCAACTATCGTTAGGCAACGCGAGCGCGTCGTCGCAATCGACATCCACCCTTGAAGGAGTTACCCCTCTTGGTTCAGTCCCCGCCCGCGGCGGCCGCCACGCGCGCCTTTCACATCGTCACCCTCGGCTGCTCGAAGAACCGGGTTGACTCCGACGGCATGGATCACCTGCTCCGACAGCGCGGCCTCACCGCCGCCAGCCGGCCGGAGGAGGCCGAGGTCGTCATCGTCAACACCTGTGGCTTCCTGGGCGCGGCGCGGGCCGAATCGGTCAGCGTGATCGAGGAGCTGCTGGCGGGACGAACCGGCGACCAGGTGTTGATCGCGGCCGGCTGCATGCCGGCCCTCGGCAACTACGCGAACGATATTCCGGCCGGGGTCGATCACGTCTTGACCACCCGCGAGTGGTACAAGATCGGCGACGTGGTCGGCGGCCTGTTCGGCGAAGCGCCGGAGCCGGAGGTTGCCGGTTGCCAGGGGATGCTGACCACGTTCACCCGTGCCGAAGCCGGCCCCTCCGCGTACGTCAAGGTCGCGGACGGCTGCGACCACAATTGCGCCTTCTGCACGATCCCCAGCATCAAGGGCCGCCAGGTCAGCAAGCGGCCGCTCCACGTCCTCCAGGAGATCGTCGACCTGGTCAACCAGGGAACCAAAGAGATCGTCCTCGTCGCCCAGGATACGATTCGCTACGGGGCCGACCTCGGCATGAAGCACGGGTTGCCCCAATTGCTCGAAATGATCGTCGAGCAGGTGCCGAACCTGCCCTGGGTGCGGCTGCTCTACATCTATCCCAGCCCGCTCACCCTGCGCATGGTCGACGTCATGGCCGAGCATGATGCCCTGCTTCCCTATCTGGACATGCCGATCCAGCACGCCGATCGCGATGTGCTGCGGACCATGAACCGGCCGAGCGACATCGCGATGACCCGCCGCCTGATCGACCATGCCCGGGCAAAGCTGGACGGCGTCGTGATGCGGACTACGCTGATCGTCGGCTATCCCGGCGAGACGGACGAACAGTTCCAGACGCTGTACGACTTCGTCGCCGAGCAGAAGTTCGACCACGTCGGCGTCTTCACCTATTCACCGGAGCCCGGCACCAAGGCGGTCACCCTCGACCTGGCGGCCGTGCCGGCCGGCATTGCCGAGGAGCGCCGGAACGCGATCATGGAGTTGCAGCAGGGCATCTCGTTGGGCAAGAACCAGCGGCTCGTCGGCACTACGCTGCAAGTCCTAGTCGATGCGATCGGCGAAGCCGAAGACGACGCGGGGAACACCGAACCAATTTCCGTCGGCCGGGCTCGTCGCCACGCGCCGGAGGTCGATGGTCTCGTCTTCATCCCCGGCGCCCTGGCGGTTGGGTCACTGGTCGAGGTCGAGGTTACCGGCGCCGGGCCCTACGATCTCTGGGCGGCGGCGCCCGGCACCATGCCGAAACATGCGCCAGCGGCTAAGGCGCGTCGAGACGTGGCGGCGGCAGCACGGCGTCGACGCGGCGGAGAAGCTCGCTCTCCAAGGGCGACCCGACCGGAAAGACACGGACCGGGTCGACCGGTGCCGATGGCCACACCCGCTGGAACATGACCCACTGGTCAGGGGTGGCCGCGATCGCCCGCTCGAAAATCGCGACCACCCGCTCCATCCCACGCCGCAGGTCGGCCTCGAGGTCTCGAGTCTTCTCAACGATAAACGGCTCGGCGGTCGTCATCTCGTAGCCGGTCTCGGTCCGCTGCCCAAAGACGGCGAGGACGAGGGCGCCCGTGTCGCGGGCGATCCGGACCGGCCCCGGCGGTAGGGTCGTCGGCCGGCCAAAGAACTCCACCGGATAGCCGTTCTGAAAGAAATCGTAGTCGCCGACGAAGACCGCGCATTCGCCCCGCCGGAGGGCGCGAATCACGGCCCGCACCCCGGACGGGCTCGCCTCGACCAGGACCATGCGGCGGCTACGCCGCAAGTACGTCACCGCGTCGAAGATGAACCGTGAAGTCGTGCGACCAGTCACGACCGTCAACGGAAAGCGATGGGCGGCAATGGCCTGCCCCACATAGTCAAAGGCGCCGACGTGGGCGGTCAGCAGCACGACACCCTGACCGCGGGCGCGGGCCGTGCTCAACGCGGTCCACAGGCCATCCGCCAGCGGCACGGTCCGGATCAGTTCCAGCTCGGTGGTATGCGGCAGCCGCAACAAATCGGAAAAATTCCGCGAGCTGATCTTGAAGATCCGGCGCACCATGGCATCCAGGTCGTCCGCCGATGCCGCCGGCCCCACGACCTGGGCGATGTTGTCCCGGACATTCCCCCGGTACGTCGGCGCTAGCCGGTGCCACAACACCCCGCCTTGATCCGCCGCCCAGCGCCGGAATCGTCCCGGCAGGATCGCCACGATCCACGAGCAAACGGTGGCTAGGACGATGCTGAGGATATAGCGAAACTCCCGGCGCGCTTCGTTCCGGAAGCGGTCGCTGGGGCGGCGCGATTGACCCTGTTCCCGCTGGCTGGTCAACGCCGGTGATTCGCCGGTCATTGATCCAGCCGCGGACAGGTCGGTTTCAGCCATGGCCGCGGCGCCCGCCGGCTCGGTCATCGACGTGCCACGGGCGGCTCGACAGTTGAAACCGCGGCAGCGCCAACCGCCCGCGACTGGCGGAGATAGGGCCAGGCGTCAACGATCACGGGCAAGCCACGGATCAGCATGAGCGCGAGAGCGAGCCAAACGAACAACCACCCCAGGATGCGGACCAGGTCAATGCCGTAGACGGCGGCCAGCCACGTCCCCGCCGCTCCCGGTTGCTGATACCCCGCCAGGCCGGCCAGAAAGACAAAGCCGGCCGCCTTGACATAGCCATAGAAGGCGCGCATGAACCGGCCGGAGGTCAGCCATCGAGTGACCGCTGATCGCATCATCGAATCTTCGCCGAAGGCGGTCTTGCCCTCCGCGTAGGAGAGTGAGCGCAGGGCGTCGACGATCCCGCCGCGAGTGATGACGGCCAGCGGCGCCCAGACCGGGACGAGGTTGAGGTTCGCGAACACCACCCAGAGCACCGTCTCGACGATGCGGTCGCCGGCGATGTCGAACACCGCCCCAAACTGGGAGGTCGATTGACGCCGTCGCGCCACCCAGCCATCGAGGCCGTCGCCGGCAAAGACCACGATTAGGAGAATCATGGAAAGCAGGGCAAGATCGACCGGCCGCTGGTAGATCATCACCACCACGACAAACAGTAGAACCAGCCGTCCGACAGTGATGATATTCGCCATCGCCCGCTGTTTCGTCTCCCATCACGTTCGCGTGGCCCGCGGCGGCCGGCGAGAACCGGTCCCGGTGTCCCGCCGATCGTCCGCCGAGCTCCGGGGATTATCTCCCGACTCGCGGCACCGGCTCAACTGGCGCCGGCGGCGGGCCGCCCGGTTGGGATCAGGCCCAACGCCATGCCCCGCCGAGTGTAGCCGGTCATTGGCAATTTGGCGCGGCGCGGGCTCTATCGGGATACCCGCGGACGCTATCGACCCGCTCCTTTCCCGTTCCGGCGATCGCCCGTAGAATGTCGGCAGCCACGGATCAAGCCGGCCACGTCAAGATAAAGGACGACCGATGACGACGGTGTATGAGGCGAAGCAAGACGCGATTGACTGGGTGGACGCCAACCGGGACACGCTCTCCGAGTTCGATCTTGAAATCTGGCGATACGCGGAACCGGCCTGGCGGGAGTACAAATCGGCCAAAGCCTACGTCGATCTGTTGCGCCGGCACGGCTTCGCGGTGGAGGAGGGCTCCGGCGAGATGCCCACCGCGTTCATGGCAACCTGGGGCGACAGCGGACCCGTCATCGGCTCCTATGCCGAGTATGACGCCGTGCCGGGGAATTCGCAGGAGCCGGTGCCGTATACATCACCGCGGGCCGGTCTCCATCCCTACGCGGCCGGCCACACCGACCCGCACTCAATGCTCGGGGTGGCCGCCCTGACCGGGGTGCTGGCGGCGAAATCCGCGTTTGAACGGCACGGCCTCAAGGGCACCCTCCGCTTCTTCGGCGAGCCGGCCGAAAAAGTCTGCGGCTCGAAACCGGTTCACGCCGCGAAGGGCTACTACGACGGGGTCGACGCCTTCTTCTGCTATCACCCGCTGGCCAACAACAACACGGTCACCTGGGAAACGCACTGTGGCTCCTACTGGAGCGCGGTCTTCACCTTTGAATGCTCGCGGCCGGAGCGGTGGGCGGCCGAGCATGCGTCACCGCGAACGAGCGAGGAGGCCGCCAGCTCCCACATCACCGCCCGCGTGCCGGGCGCGATCGACGCCTTGTGCCTGATGTACACCATGACGAAGTACACCAAAGAGGCGGTGTTTCCCCACACCGGCACCTGGACCCTGAACGAATTCATCCTCGCCGGGGGTGATGCCACCTCCGACAACCTGCCGCCCCGGTTTGCTCAAATTCAGTACTCGTGGCGATCCCCGACCCTCGAAATTCAAGAGCAGATCTGGCGGGTCCTGGAATCCAACGCGAAACACGCCGCCGCCGTCGCCGGCTGTGAGGCCCACGTCCAATGGGTGACGAAGACCCGGGTGGGGCTAGCGAACAACGCGCTCGCCGGCCTCACCTATCGCAACATGGAGCTGATCGGCGCCCCGTCCTATTCCGAGGAAGGGCGGGAGTTTGGCCGGCAAATCCAGCGGAACCTGGGGCTGGAGCCGATGACCAACCCCTTTCCCGACAGCGGCGAGCGGCTCAAAGCGCCCCAAACCCACGAAGCGGAACTGCGCGACTTGCTCCCTTCTTGGCAACAAAATTTCACGTCCGATGATTACGTCGAGTATTCCTGGCACGCCCCCACGGTCCGGCTGTTCACCACCCGTCCCACGCTGAGCCTGCCTCATCCGGGCTATGTCTATCCCGCCTGGGTCTACAACGCCATCGGCGGCCGGCCCGAGCTAGTGGACCCGGGCATGTTCCTCGCCGCCAAAACGATCGCGGCCTCGATCCTCGACCTTGTCACGCGGCCGGAAACCCTCGCCGCGGCTCGCGCCGAGTTCGAGGTGCGAACGGGGGGCGGGGTTGGCGGCAGCCGCTGGGTTGCCCCCTTGCTCCCGAAAGACTTTTCGCCGCCCGTCGATCTCCGCTGGCCGGAGTACATCACGACCAGCCGGGGCGACGAGTGGTGGATTCCAACCCCGAATCCAAACGCTCGGCAGGCCATCGGATGACCCGACGGCACGACATCGCGGCGAGCGATCGCGCGGCCGCGGCCGGCTATGCGAAGCACAGCTTCTGGCTGGAAACCGCCGGCGACGACCTGACGCCACGACCTCGTCTCGACGGCGGCATCACGATCGATGTCGCCATCCTTGGTGCCGGCTACTCCGGGCTCTGGACCGCCTACTACCTGCTCCGGCGCGACCCTTCATCGACGATCGCGATCGTTGAGCGCGAGATCGCCGGCTACGGCGCGTCGGGCCGCAATGGCGGGTGGTGCTCGGCCGGGTTTCCAGTGTCACTGCCGGTCCTGCGGGCGACGTACGGCGACGATGGGGCGCGGGCGGTGACGCTGGCGATGAACGAGACGGTCGATGAAGTCGGCGCCATCGGGCGGGGGAAGGGATCGACGCTCATTTCGTGAAAGGCGGCACACTCCGACTGGCGCGAGGCCGTCACCAACTGCCCTCGCTGGAACGGACGCTCACGTCCGCGCGGGAGCTTGGCCTCGCCGACCAGTACGTCGCGCTTGATGCCGCCGAGACCGCGGCCCGGGTTCGGGTGACCAATGCGCTCGCCGCGATCGCATCGTCACATGGCGCGTCGATCCATCCCGGCCGGCTGGTCCGCGGGCTCGCCCGCGCGGTCGAACGCCGGGGCGCGACGATCTATGAGCAAACCCCGGTCACGGACTATGTCTCCGGCTCCGCGCCTCGCTTGATCACCCCGTACGGCGATGTCCGGGCGGGCACGATCGTGCTGGCCGCTGAAGCCTATCTGTCGCGGCTTCACCGGCCGCGCCGGGCCCTGGTCCCGATCTACTCCCTGATCGTGCTGTCAAATCCGCTCGACGCCGAGCAATGGGAGCGGATCGGCTGGCGGCATCGCGAGTGCGTCTCGTCGTCCCGCTACACCGTCGATTACCTGAACCGGACCGCGGACGGCCGGATCCTCTTCGGCGGCCGGGGCGCCCCGTACCAATTCGGTTCCAAGATCAGCGATGAGATGGACCGCCACCCCGCTACCCACGCGATGCTGCGTCAGCATGCGGTCTCCTGGTTTCCCCTCCTCGAAGCCGTCGGGTTCAGCCATGCCTGGGGGGGTCCTCTCGGCGCCCCGCGTGATTGAACACCGACCGTTGCCTATTGGCCCCGGGCCGGGCTGGCCACGGCCCGCGGCTACACCGGTCAGGGCGTCTCGACCGCGAACTTGGCCGGCCGTCTCCTGGCCGATCTGATCACCGCCACAACATCACCATTGACCGAGCTGCCATTCGTCAACCACCAATCGCCCGCCTGGGAGCCAGAGCCGCTGCGCTGGGCCGGCATCAGGTTTGTCCAACGCGGGTACGCGAAGGTCGATGACCAAGCCGAGCGAACCGGGATCCCGCCATCCGGAAAAACAATCGCCGAACGACTGGGGTACCACTGAATTGACGACTTCGCGGCGGTCAGCTGTCAAGCCGTGGCCAAGCGGTCGTTCAGCATCGTGGCAAACGGTTCGGGATTGGATCGCTGCACGACAATCTCGCCTCCGCCAAGGAAGCCGGAGAGATCCCGCAACGCGCCGACCACCGCGGCGGCCAGCGGGTCCGTGGCGCGGACGCGCGGCTCGAGGTGGGCCGCCTTGATTGTCAGCCGCCGGAGCCGCCGGTCATAGGATGGATCGACTCGCCCGACGAGGCGGCCGCGGTGCAAGATCGGCAGCGTGTAATAGCCGTAGATACGCTTCGCTTCGGGCGTATAGCATTCGATCCGGTACTCGAAGCCGAACAGTGCCGCGGTCCGCGGCCGGTACCAGATCAGGTTGTCAAACGGAGAAAGCAGCGTCGTCAACGTTGGCCGGCCGCGGCCGGATCGCAGCCCCGTCAATGTCGGCAACAACGCGGGATCAATCCAGGCGGGTTCAGACAGCCCTTCAACCTCGGCCGGCACGGCGAGTCCCTCGCTCGCCATGAGCGCGAGCTCAGCCCCGGTGCTCCGGGAGTCAACGTGCCGGACCCAGCCGGTCCGAAAATAATCGGCCACCCAGGCGGGCGTGCCGATCCCCATCGCGCTGAGCGCCGTCGCCACGAAGTGGCGCTGCGCCGCGGCTTCCGACGGTGGTTCGCCGCCGATACGATCGGGCGCGATCCGCTCGGCAAGGTCATAGGTACGCTGGAAGCCTTGCCGCCGCTGGACCATCAGATCGCCGCGCGACCAGAGGTGATCGAGCGCCTGCCGCTCCGGTTTCCCGCCCCACCAAGTCCAGGGATCGGCGCGTGGTCCCGCCGGCCGCTCAAAATGCCGCGACGCCAAGGGCCCACGTTCGCGGATCGCGGCCAGCACCAGATTTAACGTTGCCGCCTCCCGTTCGGCCCAGGAGCCGGGTGCCTCGTATCTCGCTCGATACGCGGCCATCGCCCGGAAATAGAACGGCAGCGCCTCGATCGGGACAAAGGCCGCCGCGTGCGCCCAATACTCGAAGAGCGCCCCATCCGGATAATAGATCTCGTCAAAGAGCGCCGGATCGAAAGCGCCGAGCCGGCTCCAGAGCACCGTTTCGTGGGACCGTGAGATGACGCTGATGGTGTCGATCTGCACGCACCCGAGGTGACGCACGGTCTCGAGCAACCGCTGCTTCACCCTCACCGGGGAGCGTATCGCCGCCGGTCGCCGGTCCAATCGCTGCGCGATCACCGCCAGCATCCGGGCTTCGTCGAGGGACAGTCGCTCGGCGACCGGGGATAACGAGCTCATGCCAACCAAACGCTCCACTTGCTCGTTCGTGGCGCATGTCCGCGCCACATCTTAGCACGGGCGTTCTTATCAGAGAGGGCTCCAAAACGGGCCGGGGTGGCTTGTGGCCTGGCTCCGCCTCGGCTACAGTAGCGCACTGCCCAAAAGCAGGCACGGGCCGCTCGCAAGCCGGCTCATGCTTGGAACATCGTACAGGAGGGGTTTGATGCGCGCTGGATTTTGCTCACGGCGGACGTTTGTCTCCCGGTCGGCGGTCGTCATCGCCGCGACCGCGGCGGCCGGTCACGCTCGGGTCAACGCCCTGGCCCAGGAAGCAACGCCGGCGGTGCCGGATGTCGGGCCGCTGACGGTCGGGTGGTCAACCATTTACACCACCCCCTCCTGGATGACCGAGACGCAGAATGAGATCGAAGCCGAGATTGACCGGCTGCGCGGCCTCGGCCTCGAGATTGACTTCCAGGTGTTCGACGCCAACGGCGACACCGCGACCCAGATCGCCCAAATCCAAACCATGATCGATCAGCAGTACGATATCTGTTTGCTGATCGCCGGCTCCGCCACGGCCCTCGACCAGGTGGTGCAACAAGCCCATGAGGCTGGCGTCATCGTGGTCAACTGGGACAGCGAGGTGACCACCGATCAACTCACGGCGAAGGTCAACACGGACCAGGACCAGTGGGGTCAAATGACCGCGCAATGGTTGGTCGACCAGCTCGGCGGCGCCGGCAGCATCCTCGCGATCAACGGTCCGGCCGGGGTCTCGGTCAGTGAAGCGCGGTGGGGAGGCGCCGAGAAGATCTTTGCGGCGAACCCGGACATCGAGATCGTTGGCACGGCCAATATCGAATACAACGAGGCCCCCGCGCTCACCGAGCTGGCCAGCCTGCTGGCGGCTCACCCGGATGTTGACGGCATCTGGTGCCAGGCGGGAGCGCATGCCTCCGCCGCGTTGAAGACTCTGCAGCAGATGGGGTTGCCGCTGATCCCGATCACCGGCGAGAACTTCAACGCCTACTTGAAGCAGTGGTGCGCCCTGCTCGATCAGGGGTTTACATCGTTCGCCACGGCCCAGGTCAACTACATGGCGGTCATCTCGCTCGACCTGGCGATCCAAGCCAAGGCTGGCGAGCCCGTCCCCTCCTATGTCAACGTGCCGCTGCCAATGATCACCGACGAGAACGTCTGCGAGTGGGCAAGCGACGAGTTGCCGGACGACTGGTACGCGATCCCCGAGATTCCCGATCCCGCCGAAGTCGACGCCATCATCGCGGATGCGCTGGCCGCTGAGGAGGCTGGAGCCGCGACCCCAACCGCCTAGCCATGAGCAACGATGCCGCCACGACGAGGACTCTCGGAGCCGTCGCCACCGCGACGCCCCCCACGAGCAATGGTCGATCAGGGGTTGGCCCGGAGCAGGATGC
>JACCYK010000548.1 GCA_013696525.1 Chloroflexia bacterium | reverse complement strand
GGTCATATGTGGGCTGGAGATCCTACTCGGCGAAGGCCGAGGGCGCGTCGTCGGCGGGGCGGGGGGCGTCGCGGCGGGTGGCGGTGAGGATGCGGTCGGGCTCGTCGGTGTCCATGATGTCGACGCCGTTGCGGGCGAGATCCCAGGCGGCGGCGGGCGAGGGGGCGAAGCATTGGACGGCGAAGCCGTGGGCGTGGGCGGTCTGGCAGAAGGCGCGGTCGCAGTAGAGCCAGGATTGGTTGAGGATGTCGGCGTGGGCGGCCCGCCCGGCGTGGATTGGATCGACCAGGCGGCCTGAGTAGTTGATGGCGGCTTTGATCGCCGGGTTGCGGGTCTTGATGCGGCGGATTTGCTCGTGGTCGAAGGCGATCACCAGGACGTCGCCGGTAACCCGCATCTGTTCCAGGAGATCGACCAGGGCTTCGCTGAGGGCGTTGGCGGTGCGGGGCAAGCCTTTCACCTCGATTGTTAGCGGCAGGCGGCGATCGACGTGCTCGATGACGTCGCGCAGGGCCGGGATGTGCTCACCGGCAAAGCGGGGATCGAACCAGGCGCCGGCGTCCAGCCGCTGGAGGTCGGGGACGGTCAGGTCGTGGACGTAGCCGTGGCCGTCCGTCGTCCGGTCGACGGTGTGGTCGTGGATGACGACGACCTCGCCCTCCCGCGACAGGTGAATATCAAGCTCCAGCATATCGGCCCCGCGCCGGATGCCCTCGTCGAAAGCGGCGAGGGTGTTCTCGGGAGCATACTCGGCGCCGCCGCGGTGGGCGCCGATCAGGGGGTGGCCGTCGCGGCGGGCGGCGATCAGGTCGGGCAGGGCGTTAGGCGGAGACATCGGTCCTCCAGGGGAACGGGCGCGGATGTCGATAGGCGGTGGCGTCGAGTTGCCCATCGAGGGCGGCGAGCAGCCGGCCCAAGTCCTCGGCGGTGCTGACCTGGTAATCGGGCGTCTCCTCCGGACCGGCGGGAACCGTCGGGTAGTCTGGATTCCAGACCATCCAGATGCTGATGAGGCCGAGCGCGTTGGCGCCCCGGATGTCGCGGGCGAGATTGTTGCCGACCATCGCCACCCGGCCGCGGTCCGCTTCCGGGATGGCGAGGGCGTCGAGAGCGTGGAGAAACATCCGCCGGTCCGGCTTTTGGGCGTCCAGCTCATCGGAGATGGCGAACGCCTCGAACAGTTCATCCAGATCGTGCTGGCGGAGGACGTTTTTGTACGTGCCCGGCCGGGTGTCGGCGACGAGCCCGAGCCGGTGCCCCCCGTGGCGCAAGGACCGCAGCAGATCGGCCATGCCGGGGACCAGCTCGGCGCGCCGCGTCACGTCGTCGACCTTTTCCTCCGTCGCCTCGCGGATGATGCAATCGCCGAGATCGAACAGAATTGCCGGCAGCCCCATCCGCTAGCGTCCCGTCATGCCGGTGGTGGCGATGCCGCGGACGAAGTATTTCTGGGCGGCGAGGAAGACGATCAGCATCGGGATAGTCGCCACCAGCGATCCCGCCATGAGGAGGCCCCACTCGGTGCCGTACTCGGTGACCAACGCCCGGAGGGCGACGGTGAGGGTGCGCACGGTGTCGCCGCTGGACATCACCGAGGACCAGAGGAAGCTGTTCCAGCTCCCCATGAAGCTGAAGACGGCCAGGGTCGCCAGGGCCGGGGTGGCCAGCGGCATGATGATCTGCCACCAGACCTTGAAGTAGCTGGCGCCGTCGATCCGGGCCGCTTCCTCCAGCTCGCGGGGAATCGTCAGGAAGTACTGGCGGAGGAGAAAGGTGCCCAGGGCGGTGAAGGCGGTCGGGATGATGAGCCCCTGGTAGGTGTTGATCCAATCGAAGTAGCGCATCAGGACGAAGTTCGGGATCAGCGTCACCTGGCCGGGAATCATCAGGGTGGCAAGGTAGAGGAGGAAGAGCGGCTCCCGCCCCGGAAAGCGGAGCCGGGCGAAGGCGTAGGCGGCGAGGGCGGAGGTCAGCACCTCGCCGGCCGTGACGCAGATGGCGACGAAGAGGCTGTTGAAGATGTAGCGGCCGAATTCGATCTGGGTAAAGACGTCGCGGAAGCTGTCGAGGCTGGGGGGCCGCGGGATCCAGGTCGGCGGGTAGCTAAAGGCGTCGCCGGGGACCTTGAAGGCGGTGGAGGCCATCCAGACGAAGGGAACGATCATGATGAACGCGCCGGCCAGCAGCAGCGCGTAGCTGAGGCCGCGAATCACCAGTCGCTGGCCGCGTGGCTCCGATCTCGACTCCACCGTCATCGCCATCTCGCGCGCCTCCCAAGAGAATACGGGGCTGCCTACGCCTCATAATGCACCCAGCGCTTCTGCAGCCACCATTGGAGCAGGGTGAACAGGAAGATGAAAAAGAAGAGGATCCAGGAAACCGCGGCGGCATACCCCATCTCCAAGAAGACGAAGGCCTGCTGCCAGATGTGATAGACGATGGTGCGGGTGGCGTTGGCCGGGCCGCCGTCGGTCAGGATCAGGACGGCGTCGAAGGTCTGGAGCGAGCCGATGACGGAGATGACGAGGATGAAGAAGGTGGTCGGGGTCAGGAGCGGCAACGTGATGTGGATAAAGCGCTGCCACCGGCTGGCGCCGTCGATGGCGGCGGCCTCGTAGAGGGTTTGCGGAATGGCTTGCAAGCCGGCGAGGAAGATGACCATGTTGTAGCCGAGCTGCTTCCAAACCGCGACGATGATGACCGCCGGCATCGCCCAGGTCTGGCTGGCGAGCCAGTTGGGCGGGGTATCGACGCCGAGCTGGAACAGCACGTAATTGAGGACGCCGAAATCGGGGTTGTAGAACCAACGCCAGATCAAGGCGACGACCACGGTGGCGGTGATGACGGGCAGGAAATAGGCGGCGCGGAACCAGGGGAGGCCGCGGATGCCGGTGTTGAGCGCCAGCGCCAGGCCAAGGGCGAGGACGATCGAGGCGGGGACGCCGACGACGGTGAAGTAGAAGGTATTCCACATTACCGTGCGAAATAGCGGATCGTCGAAGAGGAGGTAGCGATAGTTTTCCAGCCCCACGAATTGGGCCGCCGAGAGGAGATCCCAGTTGGTGAGCGAGATCGCGGCCGAGGCAACGACCGCCAGCACGGTAAAGATCAGAAAGCCGATGATGTTCGGCAGCAGGAAGAGGTAGGCGGCGATCGCCTCACGAGACCTCAGGTTGAGCCGGGGCTTCGGCCGGACGACCGGTCGTGGCGCCGCGGATTCGGTCGCGATCGGGTGCGCCATAGGGTTGGATCCTACTGTAACTGGCCTGCCCTTTGGGCGAGAGGGTTGCGCGCCGCGCTGCCGATGGGAACCAGCGTAGCATGCCTCATGTTCTCATTGGCGAGCGCGGCGGCGGACACGCTAGCCTTGCAATTGGGCGTTGACGGCCTCGTGCATGGCGAGCATGGCCTCTTCGGCGGTCTTCGTGCCGGCGAAGACGAGGGCGGTCTCGTCTTCCAGGGCCTGCTCCATCTCCGGGTACCTGGGATGCAGCGGCAGCGGCCGAGCGTACTCGAGATCGTCCAGGTAGACCTGGTTGCTCTCCGGCGGCGTGCTATTGAGGAAGAGATCGGACTCGGCGACGGAGCGCCGGGAGGGCAGTAACAAGCCGAGCTCGGTCATCAGCTCCTGGCCCTCTTGGCTGACGACGTAGCTGAGAAGCTGCCAGGCGGCGTCGGCGTTCTCGGTCGCGCTGGAGATGCCGAAGATCGAACCGGTCAGCAGTTGGGCGCGCTCGACATCGGCCGGCATCGGCATCACGTCCCAATTGAAATCGGAGGTGCGGAAGAGCGGCACCATCCAGCGGCCGTTGTTGTAGTTGGCGCCGCGGCCGCTGGCGAAGATCTCGGCTTTGCCCTGGTCAGCCGTGGTTGCCGCATCCGGCGCCACGCGCAGGGCGGTGACGAAGTCGGTGTAGGTCTTGAAGCCCTTCAACGCTTCCGGCGTGTCAAGGGTGGACCTGGTCGGGGCGTACGGATCATCGACGGCCTCACCGCCGGCCGACCAGGACCAGATCATCCACGGGCCCCACCACGTCTCTTGAATGTAGCCGAATTGCGTGGTGCGGCCGCCCTCGGAGATGGTGGTTTGCTCGGTGATGTCGATGAACTGCTCCCAGCTCATCGCTTCCTCGGCCGAGGGCATCTCGATCCCGGCCTCGGTATAGATGTCCTGGTTGTAGTACATGGAACGAATGGCGATTTCCTTGGGCAGGCCGTAGAGGGCGCCCTCGCCGAAGCGGGTGCCATCGTACTGGTAGGGCCGGATGATCTGCGGGTAGAAATCCTCGATGTCGTAGCCATCCTGCTCGATGAAGTCGTCAAGCGGCATGAAGACATCACGGACGGCGAGCGCCGGCCAATTATTGATGGTGGCGAAGATCACATCCGGCGCGGTGCCGCTGGCGATCAGGGTCACGATCCGTTCGAAATCGGAGGCCTCGCGGTCGAGCGTGATCTCGACCGTCGGGTTCGCTTCCATGAAGCGATCAGCAAGCGCCTGGTAGACGGCGATCTCGTCGGGGTTGCCCGGAAGCGCCCAGACCAGTGAGGGCGTCGCCTGGCCGATGATGGCCGGCGCGGCGTAGCGGGAACTGGCCTTGCCGGGAGCCGCGGCGGCCTGGCTGACGGCCGCGCCGCCAACC
>JACCYK010000547.1 GCA_013696525.1 Chloroflexia bacterium | reverse complement strand
TTCCGGCCCGCCCACGGTGCCGGCGAGCACGGCGCCGCCGCGGCCCACGGCAACGACCGGCATCGCGCCGGTGACTCCCGCCCCCGAGGCCGCGATCACCAGCGGCAGCCAGCCGGTTGACGCCGAGATTACCGGCGCCCCCGCCAATACCGAGCTTATTCCCGACGCCGATCCGCCCGTGATCGACGCGGCATCAAGTGGCGACGTCCAGACTGCTCCCATCGAGGCCGCTGGCGGCGACGCCGAGATTGCCCCGATCGAGGCCGTACCCCAGCAACCGCCGATCGCGCCGCCGCCGGTTGGGGCGCCGGAGCCGGGGTGGCCGGGGATCGGCGGCGGGGGGACGCAGCACTTCTCGTCCGCTGGCTACTCGGCGATCGCGGACGGCGGCGGCGTCTCCGTCTACGCCCCGGATGGGACGGCGCTCGGCGTGGTTGGCGGCGGCATCCCGATTTGGGCGCCGTGGGGAACCAGCCTGCTGGTGATCGGACCCAGTGGCCTGGGCGCCGTCTGGGATGCGACAACGGGGGGACTGGCGCCGGTCGAGCCGGCGGCGGCGCGCGATGTCCCCGTTGGCTGGGCGAGTGGCAGCCCCCTGGTGCAGCGTGTCTACCTCGATGGTTCCGGGCTCGTCGAGCTTCGCGTCGTCCCGGTCGACGGCAGCGGCGGCAATCCCCTCTGGTCCGGCACTGCCGACAGTCTCTTCGGCGAAGGTGTGACCGCCGCCCGGCTCAGCCCCGATGGGAGTCAAATCTCCTTCGTCTCCGGCGGCCAGCTCTACATCGCGCCGGTCGGTGACCCCGGCAGCGCCGCTCCCGCCGGCTAACCGCCGGCGCCAGTGACGGTTTAGACCCCTGGCGCTCGCCTTCCCTACTCCTCGTCGATGCGTTGTTGGGGCGGGCGTTGGTGCCCCCTGGGCCACTGGAAGTCCAGCGCCGTCGCCGCCGCACTCCGATCTACCCGCCGCTCGCCGAAGGCCCTCTCATCTTGTTGCAAAATCTGGAAACATTATGTCCACTAACGGCGCTCATCGGAATCGCCGGCCCGCGGCTCCCCGTCCACCCGGGTGTACCCAATGGAGATCCATCCTCCGCTGGCGCTGGTCTGGCTCGTGGGCGGTGGTACACTCTTCGGCGGACCGTGATGACTGGAGTGTGAGCGGCTCGGATGACCAATCTCGAACCCGAGGCCGGCGTTCGGTTTGGCCGAACCACGATTGTCGCGGTCGTTGGCGGCCTTCTCGATCAGGAGGTGGACGCGGTCGTCTATCCCGCGAACCGGCGGGGGGTGATGGGAGCCATGCCCGGCGCCGGAGGTCCGCTCGGCGGGGCCGGCCCGCGGACGCTCGGCGGCTCCGAGATCGAGCGCCAGGCCATGGCCCATGCCCCGCTGGACCTCGGCACGGCGCTGGTGACGGCGGCGCCCGGCCTCGAGCAGCGCGGCGTCCAGGCGGTGATCCATGCCGTGATTCATCGCGCCCTCGGCGAGCCGCCGCGGATGGAGGATATCCGGCGGGCGATTGGGGCGGTGATCGCCGCCAGCGATCGCGATCGCTGGCGGTCGGTTGCCCTCCCCCTCCTCGGCATTGAAGGCGTCGCGGTCCGCGGGCATCCGGAACCGCTGATCGGCGCTCTCATCGATGAGCTGGTCGGCAGCCTGCGGCGGATGCCGATCCGGCTCGATCGGGTGGTGATTACCTGCCGGTTTCAGGATCATGCCACGCTCGCCGGTGTCGCCCTTGCCCGCGCCCGCGAGCGGTTGTGGGTGTGCTAGGATGACCGCTCGCTCCGAGCCCGGAATGACGCCGCGGTTTGGCCGGGGCAGCCGCCAGTTCTGGCGGCTAGCCCGCCATCTCACCCCGGAGCGCCTCAATCGCGTGTTGCGCCTCCGCTCCGCCTCGGGTTTACCAATAAGCCGTAGCCGGTTCTGGGCGATGGGGCTGCCGGAGGAGACGGTCGAAGCGGTGCTCGGTCACATCCGTTCACTTCAGGGCTGGGATTTGGCCTGGACCTGGGCGGCGCAGGGATTCCTGGGTGAATCCCGGCGCCATGCCACGGCGGGGCGGGTGCGCGAGGCGGCAGTCGCCCGGCAACACGCCGCCCTCAGCTATCACGCGGCAACGATCGGGGTCACCGACAATATCAAGAAGTTGCGCACCCTGCGCGCGGCGCGGACAACACTCTTTAGCCAGGCGCTGCCGGTGTTGATGCCGGAGGTGACCCGGGTGGAGCCGGTCTGGCGAGCCTCGGTGTTGCCGGGCTACTTGGTCCGGCCGGCCGCCGGCGGGCCGACGCCGCTGGTGGTCTTGCTCAATGGGAGCACGACGGCGAAGGAGGAGACGGTGCTCTGGACCGGGCCGTTGGTGGCGCACGGATTGTCGGTGCTGTGTCTCGATTGGCCCGGCACCGGTGAATCGGCCCTCGAACTTGGCATAACCGCCGATTGTGACGACTTCACTGATGGCGTGATCGCGTTGGCCCGCGACGACCCGGCGCTTGACGAGGATAGCGTCGTGCTGCTCGGGTTTAGCCTCGGCGGAGCGCTGGCCGTGCAGGCCGCGGTCGCTGATCGGCGGATCGCGGCCGTGGTCGCGGTCAGCGCCCCATACGATGCGTCGCGCTGGCTGCGGTTCGCGAGCCCGGTCATGGTCGATCATCTTGTGGCGACGGCGGGCGGCCCCGACGCGGTCGATGAATTGGAACGCCGGTTTGCGCTGACCGGTATTGCCGAAGCGCTCACTTGTCCGCTTCTGGTCGTGGGAGCGGGAGCGGACTTAGTGATGCCGCCGTCGGAATCGCTCCGGTTGTGTGCCGCCGCCGGTGAGAATGGGACGCTGCTCTGGTTCCCGGATGAAGGACATGGCCTCTACGATGCGGTCGAGCAATGGACGGGCGATGTCGGCCGCTGGGTTCGCGGTCTGTTCGACGTCACGTCCACCCCGGTGGACCCGGCCGCGGCGCTCGGGGATCCGTTCGCCGATAGCCTCGATCTCGATTCGAGAGACGACGTTGCGGAGGTGGCCGGAGCGCCTCCGGTCCGGGATGCTTGACGCGCCGGCGACCCGACTCTACATTCCGCCTGGGCGGCTCGCCGCCGCTCGCTGAATAAGGCCCCGGTCGGTATCGACCGGGGGCTTCTTGCTGTCTTGTCCGATTGTCTGTCGCGATAGGCTATTGTCGATTCGCCCAGGATCGACCAGGGGTCACCGGCATCGCGCCGGGGGCGATCGGCCCGCACGGGATCATCGCGGAGGGGAGTCATGGCCGCCGAAGAGCTGCTCGCAGAGCTGCGTGACCTAATCCGCAACCGTGAAGATCGCGGCATCCGGGGCTTGGCCTCCCGGCTCGACCCGGCCGAATGGGCCGACCTCGTGCCCCGCCTCGATGACGGCGACGTTGACGCTTTACTCGATCTGCTTCCCGCCGATGAGATCCCCGAGCTGCTGGAAGAGGTTGATCCTGCCGACGCCGCCGTCATCCTGAGCCGCCTCAGCCCCGCCTTCGCCGCCGACCTGTTGGAGGCGATGGACCCCGACGACGCCACCGACGTCATCGAGCACCTACCTCGGGATCAGGCCGACCGGCTCCTGACCGAGATGGAGCCGGACGAAGCCGCCGAAATCGAAGAGTTGCGGGCCTTCCCGCCCGATACGGCCGGCGGCCGGATGACGCCCGCCTATGTGGCGGTCTCCCCCGAGATCCTCGCCGACGAGGCGATCGTCGCCCTGCGTCAGGTCGCGGCCGAGGCGGAGACGATCTACTATGTCTACGTAATCGACGAGGACGAGCATCTGCTCGGGGTTCTCTCGCTCCACAACCTCGTGCTGACCGGCCCCAACACGCCCGTCAGCGAGGTCATGGTCCGCGATCCGATCCGGGTTCACGCCGAGACCGACCAGGAAACCGCGGCCCGGCTGCTGACCGACCACAACTTGCTGGCCCTTCCCGTCGTCGACGATCAGGACCACCTGCTCGGCATTATCACCGAGGATGACATCGCCGAGATCCTGGAAGAGGAGGCGACCGAGGACATCGAGCGGCTGGGCGGCTCGCAACCGCTCGATATCCCGTACCGGCTGGCCAGCGTCCCCCTCCTGGTCCGCCGCCGCGTCGGTTGGTTGCTCTTTCTTTTCGTGGCCGGCCTCCTCACCAGCCAGGTATTACGCATCTTCGAGGACCGGCTGCAGCAGACCCCGGCCCTCAATCTGTTCTTGCCGCTCATCATCGGCATCGGCGGCAACGTCGGCAGCCAGACCGTCACCACCCTGGTCCGCGCCATCGGGGTGGGGGAGGTGCAGCTCCGTGACGTGGGCTGGGTGTTGGCCAAGGAGATCGCGGTCGGCTTGGTGATGGGGCTCATCCTCGGTCTCGCCGGGTTTGCCCGGGTCGGGTACTCGGACGGTCTGGCGATCGGCCTCATCGTCGGCGTCACCATTGCCGGGGTGACGGTCTGGTCGGCCATGGTCGCCGCCATCCTGCCGCTTATCTTGCGCCGGATCAACGTCGATCCCGCCGTCGTCTCCGCCCCGTTCATCTCGACCCTGGTTGACGCCACCGGCCTACTCATCTACATGCTCGTCGCCGGGTTGGTGCTGAGCCGGGTGCTTTGATGGGGATACGGATAGATGGTATGTTCTTGCGGACTTGGCTATCTCTAGCCGAGCCTGGCGCTAAAGCACCAGGCTGAAAACACAAACCCGGCTGAAGCCGGCTCGCTACTGGCCAGTGGCTCGAATGAGGATAAACCAGAACTGGCGGTTGACCGCGAGCGCCCTTCAGGGCGGTTTGTGAATTCAGCTCGGGGATTTATCCCCGAGCACGGTCGAACTACACGCACGTCTGGATTTATTATGATTAGGACGTAAGCAGCGGAATGGGAGGGGATAGTTTCATGCGATCGTGGATCAGATCCGGCCCGGGCGCCACGACAACGCCTTGGCCAGCACGGCCCGCGTGATCCCCATCCGCAGCGCGATCTCGACCACGAACAGGAGCAGCGCGACGGACAGCGGCAGGTACCAGAGCGGCCGGAACTCCTGGAGGGAAGTGCCGCTTGCCGCGGTGACGGCAAAGACTTGGCCGGGGTCGTCGAGCGAGAGCAGGCGGCCGCCGGTTCGGGCCGCGATCGCGTCCAGCAACGCTGGCGCTCCCGGCGCCGGCTGCAGCTCGGGGGAGGCCGGGACGGCGAAGCTCGCCAGCTCCGTGATCACCTCGCCGCCCCGGTCTTGGGCGATCTCGATCTGGTACGCGCCAGCCTCGGGCGCCGGCAATTGCAACTGGAACTGACCAGGGCCGCTTTGGGTCATGGCTTGGTCGCTCAGCACGGCGCCGGTGGGGGAGGTGATGGTCGCGGTTGTCGTGGCGAAGGATGAAGCGGTGCTACCGGTCGCCATTGAATCGACGTTGATCGTGGCCTCGGGGCCGTCGTTGGTGATGGTGACCATCAGCGGACGCTGTTCGGGGTCAGGCAACGACCACCGCACCATCGCTGACCAGAAGTCGCCGGCCCGGTCCCAGCCGGTCCAGCCGGCCGCGAGGTCGACCCCGTTGTCGGCGGTCCAGGCGACGACCCGGCCCAGGCCAAACTGCCACTTCGCTAAGACGGGGTCCTCCCGATCGCTGGTCAGGATGACCTGCGCATCCGGTTTGGCCTCGACAAAGCCGTAGCCATCGAGCAAGGGCAGCTCTGCCGGGGCGAAGCCGCTCAGGATCGGGCTGGGCTCGGTCTGAATGGGGAGGAAGCTGCCCCGGATCACCGATTGGCTGCCGGCGCTTTCCGCCTCTTCGACCGTCAGCACCGGGATCTCGCCGGGACGATTGGTGAAGTGGTAGCGGCCGCGGCCCTGGTTGGCCAGGAATTGCAGCAGCTCGATGTCGGCATCATCGCCGGTCGCGATCGTGGAGAGGGTGGTGCGGTCATCGCGGGCGTCGTCGATCAGCCGTTGGTAGCTGTCGCGGGTGCCGGAGCGGGATTTGCCGTCCGACAGCAGGACGATATGACGAACCTCGGCGTCGGTGTTCCGGATCGCATCGAGCCCGACCGCCAACGCCGGCAACAGCTCGGTACCGCCGGTCGAGGTGATCGCCGCGATCTGCTCGTCGATCACTTGTTGGCTCGAATCATCGTCCAGCACGGTGAAGGGGACGACCCACTCCTGCTTGTCGTTGAACATCAGGACGCCGATTTGGTCGCCCGGCACCAGGGAGCGGGCGGCGAGCCGGGCCGCCTCCTTGGCCATATCGATCTTGGCGACCGAGCCCAGCGGGTCATAGCTCATCGATCCCGATTTATCCATCACCAGGAGGAGGGCGACCCGTTGCCGCTGCCGGCCGTCCGTTGCCCGCACCGTCACCGGCAACAGCTCCTCGAGATCGCTGCCGGCATAGGCGCCGGGACCGAAGCTGGAGGTGCCGCCGAGCACCACCAGACCCCGGCCAAGGCTGCCGGTCACTTCGCGCAGGGCGGCGACCTGATCGATCGTAAAGGCGCTGGCGGGCACGTTATCGAGGACGATGGCATCGTATTCGCTCAGCACCGACAGGCGGGCGGGCAGATCGAGCGGCTCGATCACCTCGACCCGGGCGCCGCCGCGGGTGAGGGCGCCGCGAATGACCCCGGAATCGCTGTCCGCCGCCGCGATGAGCAGGATGCGCGGCAGGTCGCGGACAATGTGGCCGGCCGGATAGACGTTGTTTTCCACGAACCGGTCGCCCGCGGTCGGGCCCGCGACGCGGACCTCGAGGGCATGGAAGCCGGCGGCCAGGCCGGTCAGCTCGAAGGCATGGCTGCTCGAACCCGCCGGCAGCTCGACCTCCGTCACCGCCGACCGCAGGCCATCGACCCAGAGCTCAACCCGGCCCGGTCCCGCCACCCCGCTCTGCACGCTGGTCAGGATCGTGATCGGGTCCCCCGACCAGGAGGAGGCCGGCACGGTCACGCCCTCCACCCGGAGATCGGTGGCGCCGACGCCGTCAAGCGGCAAAACATCGATCGGGGTGCCATCGAGCGCGGCCTGGGCGGCCTGGTCGAGGCCGCGGCCGGTGTTCTCCGCCCCATCCGAGACCAGGACGATGCGACGGGCGCTGCCGACCGGCATGGCGCGGGCCAGCGCCAGGGCCGATTCGAGATCGGTGAAGTCGGGATTGAGCCCGGCTTCGGCGCCGGTATCGGGATTGGTCCAGTCATCGCTGATCTGGCTGGCTGCCGTCGTCTCGGTCGTCAAGTTCGGTTC
Source organism: Chloroflexia bacterium (assembly GCA_013696525.1). Lineage (GTDB taxonomy): Bacteria > Chloroflexota > Chloroflexia > Thermomicrobiales > UBA6265 > JACCYK01. The sequence continues at coordinate 5,036 of JACCYK010000547.1, read as the reverse complement.
GGCGGCAAAGGTGACGATCGCGGCCCGGCTGCCGGGGGCGGCGCTGCCCAGGGCGTCCGTGATCCAGCGGTTGGCCGCCGTTTGACTATCGCCGGCCAAGCTGCGCGAGCGGTCGACGACGAAGATCGTACTCGACGCTTGGCCGCCGGTCGCCAACAGCGGCTCGGCCAGCCCAAGCACCAGCAAGGCGACGATGATGACCCGCAGCAGCAGCACTGGGCGCATCATCCGGCCCAGGCGCCAGCCGAACCAGACCCCGGCCAGCGCGATCAGGGGCAGGGCGGCGAGGAGCCAGAGCGCTTCGGGACGGGCGAGAGTCATTGACATAACGATCCCAGTTACGAACGCGATACTGGTGAATGATAGATCGGGGGCCGCCAGCGCGGCAGCAGGTTGGCCGTCCATTCCAGGACCAGCAGGACAAGGGCGGCCACGATCAGGAGCGGCCAGAGATTGGTCTGGCTGGCCCGCGGACCGCCGCTCGCCTCACCAGGCCGCGCCAGCGCCACGGTTTCCGCCAGGGCGGGGGAGGGCCGGAGATCCGATTCTCGCTCGTGTCCGGCGTTGACCACGAAGCGACCGCTGCCGATGTCAGCGCCCGCCGCGTCGAGCTCGGTGATCGTGTAGACACCCGCCCGCCCGGTATTGACATACGAAACCTCGCCCCCGGTCACCCCGCCGGCGGCGACGGCCAGCTCCACCGGCTCCCCGCCGGGGGGGCTGATGCGCACCGACGTCGCTGCCGCTCGCGGCCGGTAGCGGAGGGGATCGCCCAGGGGCATGGCGGCGGGCAGCGAGCTAGGCGCCAGCTCGTTGACGGCGTTGGTGATCAGGATGGGGAAGGCGACCCGGCGGGGGAGGTTGGAGCGGGCCAGGTCAAAGGCGAGGACGATGGCCGGCGCCCCGGCGATCGTGGTCCGGGAGATGAGCGGTCCCTCGGCGGTGCCCGCGATTTCGGTCCCGGCGCTGGCCGCGAAGCGTGTCGTCTCGCCAAAGTTGACCCCGGCCAGGTCCACCCCGGAGACCAACGGGTCATGGGCCCGCAAGTGAGACAACTCTGGTTCGAGGATGGTGCCCTCGGCCGGGAACAGCTCTCCCGGCGGCGGCGCCACGACGAGCAATGGCGTCGCCGACTGAGCCAGTTGGGCGGTGGCCGGCGTGACCCGTTCCAACACGATCAGGTCATACGCGGCGGCGGCCAGCGCCGCCTCGAGGCCGCTCCCCGGCTCCGTCGTCACCTGGGCGCCGGGGATCGCGGTCAGCACCCGGTAGAGGGCGTCCGGCGCATCGGAGACCAGCAGGATCTTGAGCGCCAGCGCCCGTTCGGCCCCCTGGCGCAGCATGACCGCCGCCTCGTTGTCGGCGGCCAGCGGGTCGGCGTGGTCCAGCGCCACGGTCGCCTGCCTCGTACCCGCCGGCAGCGGCCAGATCAGCTCGACCGCGCCGCCGTTCGGCGGAATGGGGACCATCTGGCGATCGATTTCCAGGCCGTCGCCGGTGAGGGCGACCGGCACCGTCGTCTCCACCGGGCCGAAGTTCATCACGCGGGCGTACAGCTCGAACAGCTCCGGATTGGCGGGCGCCGAGCCCGCCGCCAGATCGACGATGGCCAGGTTGCCGGCCGCCGCCAGGTCGCCGACGTCGATCAGCTCGATCGCGGCCCCGGTGGCCGCCGCCACGCTGGCATCGACGCCGATGGCGCCATCGGTGAGGAGCACGATCTGGTCGTCACGGTCCGGCAGCAACAGGCTGCCGCTCAGCCGCAAGGCGGCGTTGAGATCGGCCCGGCCGCCGACCGGCTCCAACTCGTCCAGCCGCTGCCGGAGCAGGGTCAGCGAGGCGGCGTCGGTCGCGCCTTGGGTCGTCAGGTGCGTTCCCATCAACAGGAGCGTCGCCACATCCCCTTCCCGCAACGACGCCAGGCGGGTCCGGGCGATGCCTCGCGCCGTGTCGAACCGGGTAGCGCCAGTCGCGGCGTCGGTGGCGGTCATGCTGGTCGAGCCGTCGAGCAGCACAATGAGGTGGATCGGCCCCGAGCGGGAGGTGATGCCGAGGGCCGCCAGCGCCCGCGAGGTGACGGGTTGGGCCAGGGCCAGGGCGACGGCGGCGGCGATCAGGAGCTGCAACACGAGCAAGAGCGTGATCGGCGGCCGCCGCCAACGCACGTCTTCGACCGGCGCCGGTTGCGCCGCCAGCCAGAAGCGGAGGGTCGGCACGGTCCGCGTCCGCGGCATCGTGTTGCGCATGTGGAGGACGACGATCAGCGGCACCGCGAGCAGCGCCAGCAGGCCGAACGGGAGCAACAGGCTCAAGCGACCACCCCCCGCCGGTGCAGCACGCCGAGCACCACCGACTCCATGTCCCATGACGTCAGGAAGCGGGCGTACTTGGTCCGCTCCACCTGACAGATCTCCTCAATTTGCTCCAGCCAGCCGTTGATTGCGGCCTCATAGCGGTCCAAAACCTCATCGGTCGGCGTCAGCCGCAGCCGCGCCGCCGATTCGGTCTCGACCAGCTCGACCGGGGCTCGATTGGCGTCGATCCCGGCCAAGTAGCGCCGCGTGATCGCCGGCGTCACCTCCGCCTCGCTGAGGATATGGACGATCGTCACCTCCCACCGCCTGGTCCGTAACGAGCGCAGGATCGCTCGCAGTTCGTCGGGGTCGCCCGCCAACAGGTCGGAAATGATAATCATCAGGCCGGGCCGGCGGCGGGCGGTGACGTACCGTTCGATACTGCCGGCGAGGGCGGTGCCGCCGAGGGGCGGCGTCGCTTCCAACTGACGCAGCATCGGCATGATCTGGGCCCGGCCCTGGACCGGCCCGAACGGCGCCGCCAGCTCGTCGGCGAAGGGAGCGATGGTCAAGCGGTCACCGTGCCATAGGCCGATGTAGCCGAGGGCGCCGGCGAGGCGCCGGGCGTAGGTGAATTTCGACGGGGCGCCGTCGTCGCCGCTCCAATCCATCGACTCGCTGGCATCGAGCAAGATATGCAGGCTGAGCTCGGTCGTCACCTCGCTCACCCGCACGAACAACTCGTCGAGACGGCCGAAGGTGTTCCAGTCGATGCGGCGGTAGTCGTCGCCCTGGCTGTAGCTCTTGAAGTCGGCAAACTCGGGCGAGGTGCCGCGGCGGCGGGAGCGATGCTCGCCGGCGATGCCCTCGGTCCGGGCGCGGCCGGAGACAAGCGCCAGCCGCCGCAGCCGGCCGAGGACCGCCTCGTCGAACAAGGGCTCGTCCGTCCGTACCGGGCCAACCGGGTCTCGTGCCTGAAAGGGCCGGGCAATGGTGTCAACCAGCGATCGTCGCATTAGTCATCATCCAAGTTCGAGAAGTAGCGTTCCACCACCGGGCGATAGGGCTCGGGGACGTGATTACTGTCCGGCCCGGCCTGATCGATCGCGGTCTGGACCGCGCTGCCGGAGCCGGCGGTGATCCCGGCCCCGGAGCCGCGGACCGTGCCGCCGGCGTTGTTGACGGTCTGGACCCCTTCCTCACCGGGTGCGGCTGGCAGTAGGGTCGTGGCCCGGCCATCGCCCGGGTTCTCGGCTTGCACCCGATCCCCGCTGGCGTCACTGACGCGTTGCTCGGCCTCGCCCGGGCCGGGGGCCGATTCCATACTGCCGCCTTGGTCCTGTCCCGCTATCGCCGCGTCGCCATCGCTGTCACCGCCGGATGCCCCGGCGCCCTCGCCCGCCCCGGCGCCATCACCGGTTTGAGGCTCGCCGGCGACGCCTTGGGCTTCGGCCGGCGCCCCCGGCTCGCCGCCCTGGCCCGAGCCGGCCTCGGCCGCGCCATCACCGGGCTCGCCCCGCGCCTCGCCGCTGCCCTCCTGCCCGGCGTCGGCCGGGGATTGCTGACTGGCGGCCGGCTGGCCGGCCCGCTCCGCCCCGGACTCGCCGCTCGCCGCCGAATCCCCGGTCTCGTTCTGGCCGGAGGCGGCGCTTTGCTCCGATGCTTCGGACTGCCCCGAGGAGGGATCGGCGCTGTCGCCACGCGACGAGCTACTTCCCGCCTGTTGCCGCCCCTCGGATTCCTGGGCCCGCTGCATCTGGTCCGCCAGCTCTTGTTGGGAGGCGACGTTGTCGCCGGTGCGCTCCACCGCGTTGCCCAGCTCCTCGACCGTGGTCCGCGCCGGCTCGCCCCCTTCGCGCAGTCCTGTCGCGGCTTGGTCGGTGGCCCGGCGCAGATCGTCGTTCTCCGGCGCCATGCCCGTCGCGGCTTGCGACAGATCGCGGGCCATGGCTTCGCGGGCGGCGGGGGAGAGCTGATCGGCTTGGGAAGCAAAGTCGCGCAGCTCACCGGCGGCGGCGGCGTACTCGCCCTCGGTGATGGCGTCGGCCGCCGGTTTGGTGGTGGCGTGATCGTCCAGCGCCGCCGCCAGCCGCTGCAGGTCCTGTTGGGCCGCGTTCGAGCGCCGGGAGCGCTCCATGACCTCGTCGACCGTCGGCGCCAACTCGGTATGCTCGGGCGAGAGGGCGGTCTGATCGGCCTCGGGCTGGCGGGCGACGGCGGGCGTGAATTGCGGCACCGAGGCGGCGGCGAGCTCGGGGATGCCGGCGCCGGTGCCGCGGAGGAAGAAGAGCGCCGCCAGGACCAGGGCAAACCCCAGCCCCGGTACCAGCTCCCGGACCGGCGGCGTCAGCCGGAGCGCCGGGTGCTGCTTGGCGTCGGTGATGACGTTGGCCGCGTCGGCCATTTGCAGATAGATGATGGTCGCCCGCTCGCCGTCGCGGGGCAGACCCTGGCCGAGGTGATCGAGGGTGGTTGTCACGCGGTCGTGCAGGCCGAAGCTCCGGTCCAGCATGCGGGCCGTTTGGTAGCGTCCGGGCCGGTTGCGGACGGCAAAGATCAGGGCCAGGACCACGAGCGGTCCGGCCGCCCAGGGCACGCCTTGCCACTGGAAGGCCGGCCCGCCGGCGAGATCGGCCACCAACCAAAGGCAGCCGAAGGCGAGCGCCAGCCAGACGGCGCGGGCCAGCAGATGCAACCCATGACGCAGCCAGAGCCGGTTCGCGATCTGGTCCAGCCCACGGA
>JACCYK010000534.1 GCA_013696525.1 Chloroflexia bacterium | reverse complement strand
CTATACGACCGCGCTGCGGGAGTACGCGATCGGCCGCTACTTCCTGAACAGCCTCGTGGTCGGGGTCGCGGTGACGGCGCTCAACCTGCTGACCTGCTCCTTGGCCGGCTACAGCTTCGCCAAGTTCACGTACCGGGGGCGGGATCTGCTCTTTGGCGTCGTGCTGGCGACGATGATGATCCCGCTGGCGTCGATGATCATTCCGCTCTATCTGGTGGTGCGTGACCTGGGCTGGATCGACTCGTACTGGGGTTTGATCATCCCGGCCGGCACCAGCGCCTTTGGCATCTTCCTCATGCGCCAGCACATGCTGGCCATCCCGAACGACCTGCTCGAGGCCGCCCGCCTCGACGGCGGCAGCGAGCCGCGCATCTTCCTCGAGATCGTGCTGCCGTTGAGCCGGACCGCGCTCGCCTCGCTGGCGATCTTCATCTTCATGTGGAATTGGGACAGCTTTCTCTGGCCCCTCCTGGTGGTGACCCAAGACGAGCTGCGCACGCTGCCACTCGGCGTCGCCTTGTTTGAGAGCTCGTATGGCACAAACTATCCGCAACTGATGGCCATCGCCTTTTTGGCCATGATCCCGGTCCTGATCGTCTTCTTGCTCTTGCAGCGGCATTTCATTCAGGCGTTGACCATGTCGGGGATCAAGGGATGACGAGTGCATCGACGGCGGGAGACGAGCTCCGGCGCTTGGTGGGCGGCCTCGTGGTCTCGTGTCAGGCACGAAACGACAATCCGCTGCACGGACCGCGGTCGATGGCGCTGATGGCGAGGGCGGCGGTGCTGGGCGGGGCGCGGGGAATCAGGGCAAACGGGGAAGAAGACATCGCCGCGATCCGGAGCGCCGTTGATGTCCCGATTCTCGGCATCAACAAGGTGACAGCCATTGATGGCACGGTATTCATCACCCCGACCGCCGCCAGCGCCCAACTGGTGATCGCGGCGGGGGCCCGGCTCGTGGCGCTGGATGGGACGGCGCGGCCCCGACTCGGCGGCGAGTCCCTAGCGGCGGTGATTGCCGCGATTCACGATGCCGGTGCGCTGGCGCTCGCCGATGTGGCGACCACCGACGACGCTGACCACGCGGTTCGAGCCGGGGCCGATGCGGTCGGCACCACGTTGAGCGGCTATACCGCGGACAGCCCGCGCCAAGACGGGCCAGATTTCGCCCTCTTAACGGAGCTTGTGAAGCGGCAGGCGGTCCCGGTCTTTGCCGAGGGCAGGATCTGGACGGCGGAGCAGGCCCGCCGGGCACTGGCACTTGGCGCCGCCTTTGTCGTCGTCGGGACGGCGATCACCAACCCGATGGCGACGACCGCCAGGTTTGTCTCGGTCATGGGCGGCAACCAAGGAGGAGCGGGATGAGTTCGGCGTCCAGTCGCTACGTCGCAACGCTGACCGGGCTGGTGGCGGAGCTCGAGGCGACTCAGGGCGAGGCGATCGCGGCGGCCGCCGGCATCATCGCCGACTGCATCTCCGCTGACGGTATTGTCCATGTCTTCGGCAGCGGCCATTCGCACATGATGGCGGAAGAGGTGTTCCACCGCGCCGGCGGCCTCTGGCCGGTCAACGCTATGCTCGATCCCAACCTGACCGCGTTTGGCACGCTCCGGGCCGGCCTGGTCGAACGGACCGAGGGGTACGCGAAGATCGTGCTCGACTCGTACGAGGTCAAGCCGGGCGAGGTCGTCATCGTCGTCAGCAACTCGGGGATCAACCCGGCGCCGATCGAAATGGCGATCGAAGCGCGGCGGATCGGGGCGCGGGTGATCGCGATCACCTCACGGGCCGCGTATGCAAGCGCCGCCTCCCGGCACTCTTCCGGTAGCAAGCTGGCGGACGTTTCGGATCTGGTCGTCGATAGCCTGGTCCCGGCCGGGGACGCGGTGGTGGCGCTCGCTGGCGTGGCGGCGAAGGTGGGGGCGGTGTCGACCGCCCTCGGCGCCGTCCTGATGAACATGATCATGGTCGACGCGGCGGCCCACTTGGCGGCCGCCGGGGTCGAGCCGCCGATCATTGCCAGCATGAACGTGCCGGGCGGTGACGAGCATAATCGAGCCCGGCACGCGAAGTACAAAGCGCGATTACCGCTGCTGAAAGGTTAGTTGGTGACGGCGAGATCGCTCCTGGTCGGCGTCGATGGCGGCCAAACCGCGACCAAGGTCCTCGTCACGGACCGCTCCGGCCGAGTCCTCGGCACCGGCCGGGGCCGTGCCTTCGATCACTTCCGGGTGAAAGGCGGCCACGAGCGGAACCGGGTGGCCATTGACGAGGGCGTTCGCCAAGCGCTTGCCGCGGCTGGAGCAAGTGCCGGCGATGTAGCCGCGATCGGCCTGGGGTTGACCGGCGTGCGGACCGGCGGACCGGAGGCTCCATTGGCGGAGGCGATCGCGCGAGCATTGGCGCCGAACGCCGCGATCTCGGTCGTGGCCGACTACGAGTCGAACCTCGCCGGCGCCACCGGCGGGGCGCCGGGCGTGGTGGTCATCGCGGGCGGCGGCGCGATCGGGTTCGGCGTCACGGCCGATGGGCGGCAGGCGCTGGCAAGCGGCTATGGGTATCTGCTGGGCGACGAAGGGAGCGCCTTCGACATCGGACGCCGCGCCATCATCGCGGCGGCTCGGGCCGGAGACGGCCGTGACGAAATGACCGCTTTGCTCGACTTGGTGCTGACCGCCTACGACATTTCGGACATTCGCGACGTCCCCAATGTCATCTACAACGAGAGCTTCTCGCGTGACGGCATCTCGCAATTTGCCCCCGTGGTCGTGGCGGCGGCCGGTCGCGGTGATCCGGTTGCGCTGGAGATCGTCACCACCGCCGGCGTCGAGTTGGCCCTCACCGCGCTGTCGGTAATCCGTCAACTGCACGAACCGGGAGCGGCGGTGCCGGTCGCGATCACGGGTGGCGTCTTCAGCGCCGGCGACCTGGTTCAAAAGCCGTTCCGGGCCACGCTGGAAGCGGGTTGGCCCGGGGCCACGGCGTTCGCGCCGCGCTATCCCCCGGTCGTCGGAGCCGCCATCTTCGCGGCCCGCGCGGCGGGCATCGAGCCGGATACAAGCTGGTTAGCGGCGGTCGCCGCGTCGTTGCCCGCATGAGCCCGTTTGCGCCGGGAGGCTGATGTGGAGCATGAACGTGGCCGCGCGCCCGATCGCTATGCCGTTCGCGGTGCGCTTGCGATCGGCGGCAGGTTGGTCGAAGGCGCGGTAGTTGTTGAGCAAGGAATCATCTCTGATGTTCGCCGCGGAGCGCTGGCTGACGCGGTGCCGGAACCCGCGTTTGCAGCTGAGATTGTGGCTCCAGGTTTGATCGACCTCCAGGTGAACGGCGGCTTTGGCCGGGAGGTTGGTCCGGACGACGACGCGATCGCGCATCTGGCTCGCCACCTGCCCCGGACCGGGGTGACCGCCTTTCTGCCGACGCTGATCAGCTCTCCGGCGCCGCTCTATGCAAAGGTTTTTGCCGACTTCGCCGCCGCCAGGAACGCGGTCGGGGCGCCTCCCCTTGGGTTGCATCTGGAAGGGCCGTTCTTGTCTCCGGCTCGTCATGGGGCACATCCGCTGAGCGCGATCGAGGCGGCGGACGATCACCTCTTCGAGCTGATGCTCGCCAACGACGATGTACTGCTGGTCACGCTCGCCGCCGAGCGGGCGGGTGGGCTGGGCCGCATTCGCCGCTTGGTCGAGCGAGGGGTCGTGGTCAGCCTGGGGCACACCGATGGCTCGTTTGCCGTGATGGCGGCCGGGGCCGGGGCCGGGGCGACGATGGCGACGCATCTCTTCAACGCCATGTCACCGTTCGCGCACCGGGAGCCAGGCGCGATCGGCGCGGCTTTGATTGATGACCGGCTGACGGTTGGGCTCATCGCCGATGGCGTGCATTGCCACCCGGCGGCGATCGAGCTGGCGATCAGGGCCAAGGGGTTGGACCGGATCGCCTTGGTCAGCGACATGGTTTCCGCCGCCGGCATGGGGCCGGGAACATACACGCTGGGAGGCCGAGCGGTGGCCGTCGACGAGACGTCGGTCCGGCTGCCGGACGGAACCCTCGCCGGCTCAATTTTGACCATGGATCAGGCGGTGCGAAACCTCGTCACCTGGGGATTGCTCACTCCGGCGCGGGCGATCAAGCTGGCGACCGAGGTGCCAGCACGAGTGTTGGGGCGGCCTGACCGCGGCCAGATCGAGATCGGCCGGCGCGCGGATCTGTCGCTGTTCGACCAGCAATTGGAAGTGACGGTCACGATTGTGCGGGGTGAAATCGTCTTTCGACTTTAGGACCGCGGTCTTGCTCAGGCACCATCGCCCGCGACTTCTTCCGGTGAATGCGCCGTTTCAATCCATGCCAGCGGTCACGGCAACTCTGGTGTCGGTTTCGGCCGGGATTGAAACGTCAACGTCGATACTCGCGACGACCGCGCCCGACGGCTCGGTGGGAACATACTCATCGTATTCAATGGCGACCTCAAGCATGCCGGT
>JACCYK010000529.1 GCA_013696525.1 Chloroflexia bacterium | reverse complement strand
GCTCCGGGCGGCGGCCCAGGTTGCCAGCTCATCGGTCAGCCCGTGCAGCCGGTTGAGATATAAGTCGACCTCCGGCTCGGAGAGGGGCACGAGGTCCGGGGCAAAGGTCACATATGGCATGCCCTCGCCCAGTCCCTCACCTTCCGTGACGTGATGGATGATCCGCGTCGTGAACGGTTCCTCCGGGTCGATCATCTCGCCCTGACGCCGCAAGAAGCGGCGATAGGCCCGGATCGCTTCCGGCGTCGCCGCCAGCGCGGCCTCGGTGTCCGCCCCGTTGGCGACGCAGCCCAGCAAGCCGATGACGTGGACCATCGTCTTCTTGCGCCGTGGCCCGGACTCGACGAAGAGGTCATACGTGATGGCCATGCCGACCCCCGCTTTCAACCCGCATGATTCACCCTACGGCCCAAGGTCGTAGTCGAGCGTGAACACCGCGCCCTGTTCGTCGTGGCGAAAGGCGCAGGTTCCTGACATCCCGGCCAGATCGCCGGTCCCGGAGTCCTTGACGACATGGCCAAACGAAAACAGCTCGTCGCCGGAGGCGATGCCGCCATGCTGGATGACGAAGGTGCCGGCGCGTTCCCCGAGGCGGGCGGTGACCCGCTCCGAGCCAAGATATCCCTCGCCACCCTCATCCCCCGCCCGGACCATAAGCAACCGCGCCACGCTCGTCCCCTCCACCGCGCCCTGGTACGACTTCTGGATCGTGGCCTGGAGGAGTGTTGACCCTTCCTCCGGTTGATCGTAGATCTCCTCGTGCCAGGAGACGATCGCGAAATCCGCCGTGATTCGTGTGGTCATCTCCCGATCCTCTCGTATTCGCCCAATCGCCGTCGCCGGCCACGGCGCCAGACCCGTGTACGTATAGATCATTTGTTCCTCATTGTCGCCGGACGGAACCTGCTTGTCAACCATCGCGCTCGACGCCGTCGCGACCAGCCACTATGCTTGGCGCACCCGTGACGAGGAACGACGAGGAGACCCATGCATCTCACGATCGGCTGGCTCTATAGCGGCCTGATGAATATCTACGGCGATCGTGGCAATGTGCTGGCGCTCGAACGGCGTGCTCGCTGGCGGGGGTTCACGACCGAGATTCGGACGATTGGGATCGGGCAGCCGATCCCGGCCGAGGTGGATGTCTTCTTCTTCGGCGGCGGCCAGGATCACGAGCAGGGCGACGTCGCCGCCGATCTGCAGGGCGCCAAAGGGGAAGCCCTGAAGCGGGCGGTCGAGGAGGGCGCGGCCATGCTGGCGGTCTGCGGCGGCTACCAGTTCCTCGGCCACGAGTACCGGCCCCACCAGGGGCCGGCCCTGCCCGGCATCGGGTTGTTTGACCTGGTGACGGTGGCGGGCTCGGACCGCTTCATCGGCAACGTGGTGGTCGATACGCCGTTTGGCGAGCTGGTCGGCTTCGAGAACCATAGCGGGCTGACCACGCTCGGGCCCGGCGCCGAGCCGCTGGGCACGGTCCGGGTCGGCCGTGGCAACAATGGCCGCGACGGCACCGAAGGCGCCCGCTACAAGCATGCCGCCGGTTGCTACCTGCACGGCGCGGTCCTACCGAAGAATCCGGGGTTCGCCGACTGGCTGCTCGCCGCCGGCCTCAGCCGCCGCCACGGCCCGGTCACGCTGCCGCCGCTCGACGACGATGCCGAGCTGACCGCCCATCAGGAAGCCAAAGGCCGCGCCCACACCCGGAAGTAGGCCGCACCCGGCCCCACCCCACACTGCCTAAATGGGTACTTTTTACCCATCCGCCAGCCATCGCTTAAATCAAAATTGGGTAGTTTTGACCGATGCGCCCGCGGCGCCCCCGGCGCATGATGGTGACCTTAGCAATTGGGCTCGGCGTCCACGCTGCCCGGCCGCGACGGACCGCGGGTAGAAGACGCCTGGATGCGCATCGCGCGACACCCGGCAGGTTGCCGGCATGTCGTGCCGTTGGGTTCCGTTTGGTCGTCGTCGATTCAGCCTCGGGAGGCATCGCATGGATGGTTCACGCTTCGACCGCATTACCCGCGCCCTTGCCACCGGGCAGACCCGGCGTCGCACCCTGCAAGGCATTTTCGGCGGCACCTTCGCCGGGCTGCTCGGGCTGGCCGGGGTCGAAGACGCTGCCGCCGCCTGTGTCAAGCCGGGCAAGAAGGGCTGCGACGGCCCGAAGAACAAGAAGTGCTGCGACGGCGCCATCTGCAAGGGCGGCTCCAACAACCAAGAAGGCAGGTGCAGGTGTAAGGGCAAGCTGAAGCAGTGTGACGGCAAGTGCGTCAACATCAACAAGGACGACAAGCACTGCGGCAAGTGCAACAAGAAGTGTACGGGACAAAACACGTGTAAGAACGGAAAATGCACCAGCAAGCTTGGCTGCAAGGCCGGCCAGAACCTCTGCAAAGACGGTTTGGCCGCTCTTTGCCCCGGCCGCGATGACTGCGGCTGCCTGACCGACGTCAACGGCACCGCCCGCTGCTCGGACTTCGCCGGCGCCTGCGCGGACTGCACCAAGAACTCGGACTGCCCGGACGGCTTCGTCTGCATCGACGCCAGCAGCCTCAACTTCTGCGGCTGCCCCGGCGAGGGCGAAGGCACCGGCAACGCCTGCGTCTCGGCCACCTGCGACGGGATCAGCGGCAGCGGCGCGAGCGGGCGCACCTGGCGCTCGCCCCTGTTCCGTTAGGTCCGGCTTCGACCGCCACGACGACGGCACCGGGGATGGGCTTCCGATTGGGAGCCCATCCCCGTTTCGGCTCTGCTACCGGGGTTGGGTGGGCTGACCACGAGGAGGTTGGGTCCCGTCAGCGGTCCCCGGCCCAGAGGGTTCATCAGCCACGCTTGATTTCATCCGGCGCCCGTCTCATTGGGATGCCGATCTCCCGCCTGAACCCGGCTCACGCCCTTTCGGGATCAATTCGATCACCGGCAGGTCACCGCCCTGGGCCACCGCCAGCTCCAGGTCGCCCTCGTAGTCGAAGGTGCCGGTGCGTTGCAGCAATCCGCGGATGGGCTTGGGAGGACCGCATTGGCCCGACCGGGCCCGCATCTGAAGCATCAGCTCGCGGCGCCGGGCCGGGTCGGCGACCGGGACCGCGGTCGCCCGCATGGTGCGCCGCCCGACCTGGATCGTCACCTCGGGCTCGGCGAGCAGGTTGCGATACCAGTCGGACTTTACGCCCCAGCCGGAGAAGATGACGAAGCGGTCGCCTTCCGGCATGAAGCTGACCCCCGCTTTCCGCGGTTGCCCGCTGCGGCGGCCGGTGGTAGTCAAGAGCAGGATGCAGCGGCGGCGCATGATCTCGGCCAGGCCATCAACGTAGAGCATCGTCGGCGCCTTGAAGAAGAACCGCATGAAGCCGCTGGGCCGCCCGCGGTCGAACGTCGGTTTGGTCCCGTCCATCGAGTTCCCTCCTGCTTGCGCCACGCGAATGATCCCTGGCCGTTGCCTCGGTTGCCGGCACCGCTATGCTACCCGGCGCCGGGTGCCTGCCCCGGCCAAGGCGCGATCGTCCCTGGCCGTAAATCCCAAGATCGTTGCCAGGACCTCGTCGAGGTCGCCGCCGCTGGCCGGCACCACGCCCCATTGGCGGAGCTTGGCGCTATGTTCCGGCACAATCTGACCGCCGGCGACGATGGGCATCGCCCGCGGTGACGCGGCTTCGACCAAGGCGGCCGCCGTCGCTTTGACGGTTGGCAAGCGGTCGGCCATGGTGGCGGCGAGAAGCACCGCCGCTGGTCGCCGGGCCACGACCTCCTCCACCAAGAACGGGACGGCGACATCGGCGCCCAAGAACTGGACGTTGTGCCCCCGCGCCCGCAACAGGGCGACAATCATCCGTGGGCCTAGGTCGTGATGCTCGCCGGCAACACAGGCGGCCAGGAGGACGGGGCCGGGACGGGGCGGCGGCGCGTGCCGGTGCGCCAACTCCGCGATCCAGTCGCGGGCGGCTTCCGTGACCTCGTGCTCCTGGCCAACCCGGAGGCCGCCAGTCACCCAGCGCGCGCCGACCTCGACCAAGGCCGGCCGCAGCACCTCGTGAAACATCCGCGCCAGCGGCAGGCCGAGATCGTCCGCGTCGAGCAGGAGCCGGCGCGCCGCCGGGTCGCCGCCG
>JACCYK010000520.1 GCA_013696525.1 Chloroflexia bacterium | reverse complement strand
CGGTTTTCATACTTGCCTGGCCGCCGCCTGGCACGGCGGCAGGCCGACGTAGCTCAATTGGCAGAGCAGCTGTTTTGTAAACAGCAGGTTGCGGGTTCGAGTCCCATCGTCGGCTCCCTCGAAAACGGCTTGTGGAAACCAAAAGCGAACCCTGGCTGGAGTACACTGGCCAGGGTTCAAACATTGTTGCCGCCAATTTGCCGCCATGCGGTCGCGTGGGCAGCACCGCGAGCCCGCTTATGGCACGCGAGATGACGGATCAGTCGGTAGACGTAGGTTAGCTGCTCACCGCGGATCACCGGACGATTCCGGAAGCAAGATTGGCGTATCGCCTGTAGGTAGCTCGTCATCCCGTCCGGGTAATTCATCGAGTGCTTCGAGAACGGCAAGATGCGTCGCGGTGTCGACCGGCGCTACGCTCCGGGCTCACCAATGGCGAGACAGCCGGGATCGAACCGCGCACGGTTGCGCGGAGACGAAGCATGTCTGGCCACCGCGTTCGCCACCATCATTCGGCAGGAAATGAAGCAGCATCGGCCGAGACGTTCGGTGGCTCCCCAGCGCATCAACCTCCCAGGTGACGAGATTCGGTCGTCGCCACAACCTACGCCGGTCCCGTCCCCGACCATGTAATCGCGAGCCAAAGGTCGGTCATGGAATTGTCCGAAAAGCTCAGGGTGAGATCCGCGATCGGCGATTGATCGAGCTCATCGCTAAACATGCCGACCCACAATCCGTTCAGCGACGAATCGCCATCGTCAAGCATAGTCTCGGGACCGTCGGCGCCAAGCGTGACCGTCGCGCCGGTTTCGCTCCGGCTATAGACATCGATCCGGCGGACAGCGTCCAGCCGCCCCTGGCTCCAGAACGGATAGTGTTCCGGTCGCAATGGCAACGTGATCGTGGCAACACTGGCCGCGTCCAGTCGTTGGAACTTCGCCCACTCCGATGGGAATTCCTCGCGGACCGAAAACAAGCGGGTTGTCCCGACGGCTTCCGTCCGGCCAATGAGGGCACTGAGATGCGTGGTGGCGGCCGCGGCCAGCGCGTCGCCGCCGTTGCGCGCGGTGTAGCGAAGGTGCAAGATGACATCGCTAATGGTGTCGTAGTCGAACTGGTGAATTGGGTGGGGCAACGCCAGCTGCCACTCGCTCACCGCGCCCGCTCCCTCAAAGGGAAGGTACCGCTCGTCGCGTAGGTTGACCTCGAACAGCCCGCTATCATTCTGGCCTGAGCTGGTGACGATGGACTGAATGCTGCCCGTCCGCTCCTGGAAGCGGTCGTCGTTGGCGTCGACCCGGGCGTAGGCGCCATCCTCGAGCAGGCGCGGCGTCGCGCGCACGCTGCTTCTGAGCAGGGTAAGGGTGCAATTGACCGCGGTGTATGGCCCGACGACGCAGGGAATAGTCACGGCAACCGATTTGAGGCGCCGGAAGTAGTGGCCGGCACCGCCCAAATCGAAGAGCGATTCCGGTACGGAGACGGTGCAGCGTCCGGACTGGCGTAATTGCAGCAACGCCTCCGGATTCAGCTGGAGCAGGCTGATGTGTTTGGTCAGCTCATGCTCGCGCTGGTTGAGATCGTGATAGGCCATTTCCATGCGCTTGAGGTCGAAGTAGAGTTTCTCTCCCGCCAGCAGGCCTTCCTTGCCCGCCGTGTAGCCGAACTGCAGGAAGCTCAGACCGGGGTCACCCAACTCGAATTGCAGGGCGCGTTCGGCTTTCTTCGCCACGTCGAACGCGAACTGAAAGCACTGGCTATAGAGGCCGCGCACCTCGCGCTTCATCCACGCGTAGAGCGCTTGGTTCGCGTGCTTCCCTTTCTTTTCGTCAGTGAGGAACAGTTCGATCTCTTGGGCGTGAGAGATCTGCCGTTGATGGTTGCGCAGTTCCCGTTCCGCCAGCGCCACCCGAATCTCCGCCGCCCGCAGTTGCTTGAAGAGATGGGTGATCTCTCCCGCCGCCAGGTTGCTCTGAAAGGCCCACTCGAGCTCGCGGCGGCCATATGAACCGAGCTTGGCGGTGTTGGTCGCCAGATAGGTCAGCTCATCGGCCGCCGAGCGATCAAAGCTTGCCCAGAACGGCATCGCTTTGCTCGCAATGGTGACCAGATGCCCCCCGAGTCCCCAATAGTGCAGATTGATCCCGATGTCGGGAATAGCGCTGAGCCCCGCCCCAATCTTGTCCTTCGCCGCGGCGCTGGCTTGCTTGTCGCGGGCATCCTTGAGCTTTTTCAGCTCCGTCAGTTCCTCCGTGCTCAGTTGCTTGCCGCCCGCTTCGGACCCTAAGTTTTGGGCGATTTCCACCGGCAGGGTCCGCAATGTGACTTCGGGCTCGCCCGCTCGAAACTTCAGCTTGAGCAACCCTTCGACATCGAGTTTCTCCAGCTCCGGGAGCGTGATCTCGTTTTCGGGGCGGCCCAACAGCCGCTCGTAGTAGGCGTACCGATGGGTGGCATTGGCGATGGCATGCGACGTCGCCTCTTGATTCTTGATCGCCTCCTGCCATTGTCCGTAGCGGACCGCCTCCGCCAGCTCGAGGATGATCCGTTCGTGCTTCGCCCGGAGGATCGTCAGCGCTTCGTTGTCTTCCTTTTCGAGGGCAGCCAACAAGCCGCCGCCGAGCGTCTTCACCTCGGCGCAAAGCTCCGTCGCTCGTTGGGCCAATGTTTGGAAGCGGACCAAGGGCAGGGGTTGATTGGCGCTGGCGACCACCGCCGCGATGTCGAGACCAGCGGCCGCGGCGCGGGCGAGAAGCGCCGGGTCGATCGGCGGCTCGAACAACGGCAGTTGGCGGAACACGCCTTGCAGATTGAGACTATTGCGAATCTTGAACAACCGGTCGGCGACGGTGTCCCAATAGGCGATGAGGGTGTCATTGCGGGGGATGCAGAAGTACAGGTCACCGCCGACGCTGCGCAACGGGCTCATGCGATCGCTATCGCCGACCCGCGTGGGCGTCGGCGCCAGATCGAAGGGCAGGGCGGTCTCCATCTCGCGCATCGCATTACTGAACTCGTCGAGACCGGCCTCATTCCGATTGGCGCGCAAGCTATGGTAGGTCTGGGTCGTGAGCGAGCCCTGCTTCGGCACGAGCTGGGGACGAGGCCCCAAGAGATTGGCCGCGGTCACATAGAGCTGCGTCGCCTCGCCGATGCTCTCGCCGGTATCCTGGCGAAAGAGGCTATCCCCCCAGGTGATCAGGTTGTCGAGATAGGCCATCACCGTTTTCAGCATGTAGGCGGTAGGCCGGTAGCGGGCGATGACGTGGGGCCGGAACGGCGAGTCCTTCCAGGCGCCTATGCTGTTGACCGTATCCTGTCGCAATTGCTCGTCCTCGCCCGTCGCGAGGTTGGTCAGGATTTCCTCGATCAGATCAACGTCGGTGGTCTGGAATGGCTTGACCTTCCAAAAGCGCTCCGGCGTCGCGCCTAAGCTGTCGTCAGTGGGGTCGAAGATGAAATGGAACCAGCGCTGCGCCTCCTCGAATCGCTGATTGCGACTGAGATTGATTGCTATGGTCAAGGGGATATGGAAGAAGACCTCCCAATTGTAGACACCGTAGGCGCTGCCGGTCGAGAAGTCCAGCTCCTTGGTCGGGTAGGGTGTGCCCACCATCGCGGCGGGGGCATACTCCGCCAGGAATGCGGCGTCATCGAACAGGGTTGGCTTCGCCCCGGCCGCTGGCGCGGTGAGCAGCGTGACGTTGCCGGCCTCATCCGTTTGGACATACTCGGTGTCCTTCGCCAGCAGGCCATCGATTCCCCGCGCGATCAGCTCGTCGACCAGCTCCCGCACGTAGGGGTGAAAATGGGGCGAGAACTGGTAGGTCATGGCGCGTTTAATGACGGTCGCTGGCGCCAGGCTCTTGGTGGTCCCACGCATGGCCGCCCCGAAAACCTGAGCCTCCTGCCCGAGGTAGAAACCGGTGATATCGGTCGGCATCGCTTGCACTCCCTCGAGTAGCTCTCAACTACGGATTGATGATCCCGCCGATGTTGTCGATCTCGAGATTGGCCGGGAACCGGGTCGCGTTGACATTGGTCAGCAGGGCCGCATTGATACCCGCGCCGCCAACGATGTTGATCGCCTGGGACGACACGGTGTCGCTCCCGCCACGGAAGCGTCCGAACGGCATATTCACCGCCGCGTCGGGATTCGCGGCGACCACGACCGCCTCCGCCACCACCTGGCTGCCCGGATTGAGCGCGACGGCGTTCACCATCGCCCCCGCCCGGAACATTCCCACCAGATCGACTGATTGCACCTCGACCAGTCCGATGTCGCCGACCTGACCAAGCAGTCCTTCGTCGAAGCGCACCACGGT
>JACCYK010000519.1 GCA_013696525.1 Chloroflexia bacterium | reverse complement strand
ATGTTG
The DNA here is from genome assembly GCA_013696525.1 of Chloroflexia bacterium. Taxonomy (GTDB): domain Bacteria; phylum Chloroflexota; class Chloroflexia; order Thermomicrobiales; family UBA6265; genus JACCYK01. Next base: position 5,797 of record JACCYK010000519.1, on the reverse strand, counting down.
GCTATGGCCGTCGCCACCAGGGCCGCGTCCTGGCCTTGCAGATCCTCTACGAGGTCGACCTGACCGGCCACGACCCGGCGGAGACCTTGGAGCGGACGCTGGCCGAGGAAGAAGAGCTGGCGCTGGTCCTCGTCGAGGACGATGAGACCACCGGGGATCGGGTCCAAGCTGCCCAAGCCAGGGCGATCCGGGACCATGTGCAACGGTTGGTCAACGGTTCGCTGGCGGCGCGGATCGAGATTGATGCCCGGATCGAGGCGGCGGCCCCGGCGTTCCCCGTGGCGCGGGTGGCGGCGATCGACCGCAATGTGCTGCGGCTGGCGATCTACGAACTGCTCAACGAGGCGGAGGTGCCGCCGAAGGTCGCGATCAACGAAGCGGTCGAACTGGCGAAGCGGTTTGGCGGGGACAGCTCCGGCCGGTTCGTCAACGGGGTACTGGGCACGATCGTCGAGCAACTCCCGACACCGGATGAGACCTCACCCGATCAGGCAGGGCCGGCCCCGGCGAGTCAGTGATCGCGAACTTCGCGCCTGCCTGGTTGGGTTTCCAGGCGTCGTGTATCATCAGTCCCGGTTTGGGCGGGCCTGGTGATTCTTTGTTGTCGCCGGGCGCCTGCCAACGAACGGGCGACGAGGGAATGGGGACGGGGTTTCTGACCGAGTCGATCGGGCATGCGCGGTCGCCCTGTGGGGCGCGACCGGATCGATCGGGCGGAACAAGGGCGAGGAGGACGGGGTGGCGTCGGTATATGAGCGAGTCCAAGGCATCGTCGCCGAACGGCTCGGGGTTGACGAGGACAAAGTGACGATGGACGCCGAGTTCATCGGCGACCTCAATGCTGATTCGCTCGACCTCGTCGAAGTGATTATGGCGATGGAGCAGGAGTTCAACCTCGAGATCAAGGATGAGGACGCCGAGAACATCCGCACGGTGAACGATGCGGTGACCTACATCACCGAGCATGGCGGCTAGGCGCCCCGGATCGCGGCGGACCCTGGCTGGAATTTGTCGTACAGCGCGACAACGGTCATACTTTCCCTACTCGCGTTGAGGGTGTTCGTGGTCTCACGCTTCACCGGGCAGGGCGGATGACCGGTCGCTACCCAACCAGCAAAGGGGCTTTTTGCCGATGGCCCGCGCACTAAAACGTCCCAACATCAAACTGCCGACGAAGCTGCCAAAGCTGCCGCGGCTCCCAGATCCGAACGAGCCGGACGTGTTCGAGGAGATGACGCTCCTCGAGCATATGATCGAGCTCCGCGACCGGATCATGAAGATCGTGATCGCGGTCGGCCTGGCGTTCATCATCGGTCTGTTCCTGTCGGGCCGGGTTCTGGAGTTTGTCCGGATCAGCGCCAACGCCCAAGAAGGCCTGGACGTCCGCAGCCCGAGCGATCCGATCACGCTGTTCATGAAGATCGCGCTCTACATCGCGATCGGGATCGCGGCGCCGGTCATCATCTATCAGATCGTCGGGTTTCTTGCCCCGGGGCTGACGAAACGGGAAAAGCGGCTCGTCTACACGTCGCTGCCGTTCGTCAGCTTGCTCTTCATCGGTGGTGTGGCCTACGCGGCCCTGTTCGCGGTGCCGCGGGCGCTCGGGTTTCTCTCGACCTTCTTGCCGGACGTCTTTCAATGGGAACCTGATGGCAACGAGGTGGTCGGGTTTTACTTGACCGTGATGCTGGGGCTCGGCCTCGCCTTCCAGATGCCCCTGGTGATGTTCCTACTCGCCAAGCTCGGGGTGATGACCCCGGCCAAGATGCGGTCCGGCCGGCGCTACGCGTACCTGGTGATCCTGGTGGCGTCGGCGATCATCACGCCGACCACGGACCCGTTCAATATGGCGCTGGTGGCACTGCCATTGGTGGCGCTGTACGAGTTTGGCATCCTCCTGGCGGCGATCTTCGCCCGCGGCAGCGCGCCGCGCACTCCAACGCCGACCCCGGCCGATTAGGGCCAGCGGAGCACGGGTTCTTGGTATTGAGCATCGGCACGAGCACCCGCTGGGCATGACGCCCAGCGGGTGTTTGGTGTCCGACGTTGGGTGGCCAAGCCTGGCTAATTTGTCCTCCGCGATCGCGAAGCATACGTTCCTTGCTCGTACGTGTCCGCGTTGACCTACCTACGCATCGCCACGCTCCGTCTGCACCCGGCTCCCCAGGACGTCCGTGAGGTGGCCCTCAGACGCGGGCGCGACCGCGATCGTCCGCTCGTTGCGGTAGGTCACCATACCCGGTCCCGCTCCTTTGATCTTGCGGACATGGCGGCGGCGGGTGACATCGACCTCGACCCCGGCGCTGCCGCGGGCGGCGCTGTAGTAGGCGGCAAGGGCGGCGGCGGCCGCGATCGTCGCCTCGCGTTCCTCGCCGGCCGGGTGGCGCCAGCGGACGATCACATGCGAGCCGGGGACGCCGCGGGCATGCAGCCAGGTGTCGTTTGGCCCCGCCAGGTCGAAGGTAATTTGGGCGTTTTGGTTGCCGCTGTGCCCGATGTAGACGGCGTTGCCGTCGTCGTCGAGGAGCGGCCGCGGCCGTTGCGGTTGGGGCCGGCGCTTTGGTTGGCCGCGCTCGGGCGCTTTGCCCGAGTATGCCTCCCACTCGGTCGCCAACGCCTCCAGCTCGTTGAACCCGGCGGCGTGTTCGGTCATGGTCCGCACTTGGTCCAGATAGCCGAGGTCGGCTTCGATGCCGGCGATCAGCTCCGGGGTACGGGCTCCCGCCCCTTGGGCTTTCCGGTATTGCTCGAAATAGTGTTGGGCGTTTTCTTTGCCGCTTAGCGCCGGATCGAGCGGGACGACGGTCGCATTGACCCGCAGCTCCGCTTGGCCCGGTTCGATCTGCCAGAGATAGGCGTAGATCAGATTGCCCCATTCGCGCAGGCGCTCGGTCTCGCCGGCGCGGGCTTGCTGTTCCTGGACGGAATGTAAGCGTCGTTGCTGCCGCTCTCGCGTGTCCTGGATCGATGCCAGCAGGCGGTCCCGGCGCTGGGCGTGGCGGAGCGGGCTGGCGGCATCGCCGGGGTCACTCCCCATCGCCAGCGCCGCCGCCGCCGAGATGGATGAGACCGTCACGTCCTTCATGCTCCCGGCCAGAGAGCCAAGCGGGTTGGCGGCGAAGGCGACGACAACGTCGTCGTCATCCTGGTAAACCCGCGGTGCCCAGGCGGAGGTCAGCAGCGGCTCAAACAGGCCGCGCGTTTCGCGCGCGATCAGGGTTGGCGCTTCCAGTGGCAGCGCCGCGATCGTGGCGCCCGCGTCGCCGGTGGCCCGAAAGGCGATCTCCTTCGCCATCTGGGGACTGATGCCGCGCAGCCAGCGCACCAGCGATCGCGCCAGCTCGTTGCCGGGCGGCTCGGCGCCGAGGAATTGCTCGATGTCGGCCGTGGTCACCCGGCGGGGATCGGGCTTGTCGATCGCGGGCGGCGGCGTATACGGCAGCCGGGGCTGGATCGGCCGGACCCGGCTCATCGACGAGGTCACGCGCTTCGCGCTCTCCATGATCTTGCCGTCATCGTCCACCAGGATCAGGTTCGAGTGCCGGCCCATCAGCTCCACCGCCAGATGGACATACGTGACCTCGACGTTGTCCGCGAACTCGTCCTCATCGACGCCGGCGGCGATCTCATCGTCGATCGCGGGGATGTCCTCATGCCGCCCGCGGGGGCCGTGGTTCGGTACGACCCGCTTGGCTATACTGAGGCGGACCAAACGCTCCAGGGGCGGCTGGTCGATCCCGATCAGGATGCCGCCGCGCAGGTACTTGCGGAGCAGCAGCCCGAAGGGGGTAATGAGCTGGGCATCGAGCGAGGGCATGGACTCGGTGAGATGGAGCCGGCCCAGGCGATCGTCGGCGCTGGCGATCAGATAGCGCCGTTCGCCGCCGGCGTAGATCTCGGCGGCGATGGTCCGGGGATCGGCCAGGCCGATCCGCTGGATCCGGCCATCGAGGACGGTTGCCGCCAACTCGTCGGTGACCGCGGCAATCGTGAGGACGTCAAACACGGGGCGCTAATCCTTCGCGTGCGGTCAGACAAGCGGTTGGCCAAGGCGAATGCGGCGCGATGAGCGGATACGGATCGGGGTCGATGTGACCGTGGGAGCGGGGTTGGCAGTGGGTGAGCAGCTCGGCGAGCACGCGGACGGCCTGCTCAGTAACTTGCGCAATATCCACCAACCGCGCGTGTTCGTCATCTCTGGCCCCTCCGGTGTCGGCAAAGACACGGTGATCGAGCTGTTGCGACCCCTCTATCCGGACGCCTACTTCGCGGTGACCGCGACCACCCGGCCACGCCGGCCGGGCGAGATCGACGGCATCCACTACTACTTCCTCGATGCGGAGATCTTCACCACCCGTCTGGCGGACGGCGAGTTCCTCGAATCGGCCGTGGTCTATGGTCACCACTACGGGGTGCCCCGCGGTCCGATCCGGACCGCGATCGCTCGCGGCGAGGATGTCTTCATTAAGGTCGATGTGCAAGGCGCCGCCTCGATCCGTGCCCTGGCTCCGCGGGTGGTTATGCTCTTCTTGCTGCCGGAGTCGATGGGCATCCTGCTCCAGCGGTTGCGGTCCCGCAAGACCGACGAGCCGGAAGCGCTGATGAACCGTTTCTCGACCGCGTCACGGGAGCTGGCCAGCGCCCAATCCTTCGACTACGTGGTGTTCAACGAGTCGGACCGGGTTGAACGCACCCTGGAGACCATCAAGGCCATCGTCAAGGCCGAGCACGCCCGGATCAATCAACCAGAGGTCCATCTCTAGCCGCCGCTCACGCCTCGACCACATCCTCCTCGCCGACCTCTTCGAGTTGCCGGATGGTCGCTTTGTCCTCGACCCGATCCAAGAACAGAATCCCGTCCAGATGGTCGATCTCGTGCTGGATCGCCCGCGCCAGCGACTTGTGCGCTTTGATCCGCAGCGGCCGGTTGTCGAGGTCGATGGCTTTCACGGTGATCGCCTCCGCCCGCGGTACCTCGCCCGTCCAACCTGGAATGCTGAGACACCCCTCGTAGGCGCAGACGCGGCCGTGGGCGCGAATGATCTCCGGGTTGACCAAGTTCAGCGTCACCGCCGGCGCCCCATCGTCGTCGTAGTTCTCCGGGATGTGGACCACCGCGATCCGGCGCATGATCCCAATCTGCGGCCCCGCCAGGCCGACCCCGCGGGCGGCGTGCATCGTCTCATGCATATTGGCCGCCAGACGACGCAGGCTGTCGTCCACATGCCGGATTTTCGTTGCTTTCTGCCGCAGCCGAGGGTCGCCCTCGTAGACGAGATCCAATACAGCCATCGCTACCTACTTGAGCGCGGGATATTTGGCCCGCGCGTGAATTCGATCCCCAACCCCTGATCCCGCGAGAACACGACGACGTTCCCCGCGGGATTGGGGTGAGGGGGTCGATACGCGGCGCCCGCTAATCGGTGATCCCGGCGGCATTCTGGACCGAGATGGTGCCGGCCGGCTCGCCGTCGAGGGTGATTTCTCGCTCGGTCAGGTCGCCGGCGACGCTGAGCGCGACCTCGGTCTCGCCATCGGCCGCGATCGTCTGGTCCGTTACCAGGCCCTCGATCGCGAGCGTGTGCTCGGTCCCATCGCCGGAGATGACGAGCCCGTACTCCTCGTCAACGAACGCCTCGATCTCGCTGGGATTGAGCCGGCCGTCCTCGATCGTCAGCTCGATCACGTTGATGTCTTGGGGCGCATTGAACGACGCCTCGTCCTCGAGGGCGCCGGGCGAGGCATCAACCTCGAACGCGGTCGTTTCGGTCGCCGCCTCGTCAACGCTTTGCTGGTC
>JACCYK010000478.1 GCA_013696525.1 Chloroflexia bacterium | reverse complement strand
ATGCCGCCGCGGCGAGCCGACCATCGTGCCGTAAGGGCCGCGATGTTGGCGTCAACCCCGCCGAACCACCAGGACGCCGGCGCTGGTCCGTCGGTTCGGAACGGCAGATGGCTCAATTTTTGATCTTTCGCCTCTTGTACGCGGTCGCCGTTCTCATTGGCGTCACCATTCTCGTCTTCAGCCTGATTCATCTCTCTGGCGATCCCCTGGCTGGCTTGCTGCCGCCTGGAAGCTCGCCGGAGCAGGAGGCCGCGATTCGGGCTCAGCTGGGGCTGGACCGCTCGTTGCCGGAGCAGTACGCCGGCTTCGTCACGCGAGCGGCGCGGGGTGATTTCGGGGAGTCCTGGCGACAAGGACGGCCCGCGTTGGACGCGGTGGTAGAGCGACTTCCGAACACGCTCTGGTTGACGGGATTGGCACTGGCGATGGCCGTGGTCGCCGCGCTCAGTCTCAGCCTGGGCGCCGCGGCGCGCCCTGGTAGCCGCATCGATCTGGCGGGACGATTTGCGGCGACACTTGGACAGGCAGTGCCTGGATTCTGGCTTGGAACGCTGCTCATCTTGGTGTTCGCGGTCCGCTTGCGTTGGCTGCCGTCCTCGGGCTTCGACGATTGGCGTTCGCTCGTGCTTCCCGCCGTCGCCCTCGCCGTCTATCCGGCGGCGATGCTGATCAGGCTGCTTCGCGGCTCACTGATCGCCACCATGGACCAGGATTTTATCCGGACCGCGCGGTCGAAGGGGCTCGATCAGGAGACCGTGATCCGCGTCCACGCGCTCCGCAACGCATTGTTGCCGGCGGTGGCGTTTGCCGGGTTGCAAGCCGGCTTCCTCCTCGGTGGCGCCGTCGTCATCGAAGGTGTCTTCGCCTTTCCCGGCATTGGGCAGCTCGCGCTCGCGGCGGTCCTGCACCGCGACTTGCCGGTGATTCAAGCCGTTGTCATGGTCGTCGCTACCCTCATCGTCCTTGCCACGCTTTTGGTGGACCTGTTGGCGCGATGGATTGATCCAAGGCTGACCATCCCGATGCCCAATGGGGCCGGGAGTTAGCTGATGAACCGGGAACAGATGGCCAGCACCTGGCAATTCGACTTACTAGTCCAGATCGGCGCGCCGGTGACGGAACGTCCGCCGAAACGACGCCGGTTGTACGCGGTCATTCCCGTTGGCGGCGTGTTCGGAATGGTGGCAACGGCCTGCATTGTCCTCGTCGCTCTCTTCGGACCAGCGATCGTCGGCACCGACCCGGCACAACAGGACTTGCCGGCCCGGCTGTCGGCGCCGGTTGGTTTCGGCGGTTCGCTTGACCATCCGTTGGGGACTGATGCGCTTGGCCGGGATCTGCTCGCCCGCGTGGTCGCCGGTGCCCGGCTGTCGTTGCTGATCGGTCTCTTCGCGACGCTCGGCGCCGGGACGTTGGGGGTCGTCCTGGGCTTGGTTGCCGGGTTTGGCGGCGGCGCGGGGGACCGCATCGTGACCTGGGGTACGGATGTTCAGTTGGCCGTGCCGTTTGTGATTGTCGCGATTGCCATCACGGCGGTGCTGGGCAACGGTATCACGAACGTCGTGATCGCCCTCGCTGTCACCGGTTGGGTTGGATACGCGAAGGTCGTTCGCTTGCAGGCGAAATCGCTCCGCACCGCGCTCTGGGTTGATGCCGCTCGTTCGCTCGGCGCCAGTCCGATCCGGATCGCGGTCCGGCACGTCCTGCCGAACCTCGCCGGCCCAATCGTGATCCTGGCGACCCAGCAGGTGGGCGGAATGATCCTCTACGAAGCCGCCTTGAGCTACCTCGGGCTCGGCGTTGGCGGCAACGCCGTGTCATGGGGCGGGATGGTGGCCGATGGTCAGGAATTCGTCGCGACGGCGTGGTGGGTATCGGCGGTCCCCGGCGCCGCGATCGCGATCACTATTCTGGCGTTGAACGCCGCCGGCGACTGGTTGAGCGCATCAAACCGTTCCTGAGCAGGCGCGGCAAGCGAGACCAATGCACGGCGAATCCAACTTGCGTAGAAGAGGAGTACCAGTAATGCCCCAACACGCGGTTCCGCGGCAGTCATACAAACTGACGCATTGGCGACCCCATCGGCGCTCTGTCCTCGGTGGCGCGGCGGCCGCGCTCTTTGGCGGGCGCCTAGTGAGTGGCAGACGCGTTCGTGCGGCGCAAGCCGGCACCCCGCCCGCGCTTGTCGATGGCTTGACGATCGACCTCGCGGTTGAGCCGCCGACGCTCGACCCCGCCCTCGCGTATGAGATTGACGCCTGGTCGGTCGTGCATTCGATCTATGATTCGCTGCTTCAGTTTGGGGCGAACGGTGAGATGGAACCGCTGTTGGCGGAGTCGTTCTCGCTGCTCGATCCGCTTACCTATGATATTAAGCTCCGGCAGGGAATCGCGTTTCACAACGGAGAACCGTTCGACGCCCGTTCGGTGTCGTTTACGCTGGCCCACATAGTGAACCCCGAAACCGGCTCGCAATTGGCCCAAAATTTTAGCGTGGTCGAAGACGTCGAAGCAGTCGACGACCACACGGTACGGCTGCATCTCGCCGCGCCGGCCCCATGGCTCCCCTCTCAGATCGCGCCATGGATGGCGATGCTGCCGCCTGACTATGCAGCGGACCCGGCAAACGACTTCGCCAGCAATCCAGTTGGCACCGGACCATTCCGATTTGTCGAGTGGGAACGCGGCCAGCGCATCAACCTGGAGCGCAACCCCGACTACTTCGCGGATAGCGCCAAGGGACATGCGATCGCCCAATCGGCGTCGTTTCGCTTTGTCGGCGAAGCATCGACGCGGGTGGCCGATCTCCTCTCCGGTAGCGCGGACCTGATCCGGGACGTTCCCGCCGACCAGATCGCGACGATTGAACAAGCGGGATCGGAAGTCGTCGCCTTTCCGATTTCCGGTTCGGCTTGGGTTCGCATACCGACCGATGTTGAGCCATTCAGTGACGCCCGGGTCCGGCAGGCGCTCAACCACGCGGTGGACATCGAAGGTATTGTGCGGGCGCTGCTTGCTGGCTCTGGTGAGCGGCTGGCATCGTTGTTTGTGCCTGGCGGGCTTGGCTATGATCCCGATTTGGCGCCATTCCCGTATGATCCCGAACGCGCTCGGCATTTGCTGACGGAGGCGGGATACCCGGATGGCTTTGCCACGACGATAGACTATGCGTCCACGGAGGCGGCCGACCTGGTGACCGCGATCGCCGGCCAGCTCAGCGAGGTTGGGATTCGGACCGACGCGCGACCGGTGGAGCTGGCGACGTTCAACGCCACCTGGACCGATCAAGCGGCGGCGCCCTTGCGCTTTCTGACCTGGCGCCCGCTGTTCGATCCCTACACGTTGCTCAGCCTGGTGGTGTCGAGCTCTGGCTTTCTTTCCCGGTACGCAAATGAGACCGCGCAGGCACTGATCGAGCAAGGCGCGGTCGAAACCGATCCCGAGGCCCGGGCCGGCATCTACCGCGACCTTGGCCGGGCGCTCTATGACGAACCGGCCGCGATCTACGGGTTCGATCTCGTCGCCTTCTACGGCGTCGGGCCGGAGACCCCGCCATGGACGCCGCGGGCCGATGACTACATCCTCCCGACGTATCGCCGCGAGCACGGGGCTGAATGACGGCAATGAGGTTGAACCAGGTGGATCGTGGTCGATAGTCAGGTCACAACCCGCGGGCCGGGACGGTCGCCAACGACGGCGGAGCTGACGTTTGTCCAGGGGCGGCGCGTCGGCCGCCTGGCGACCGTCGGCGAAGGCGGGATACCAAGCGTGGTTCCCATTTGCTATGCGGTGATCCATTATGACGGCGAGCCCGTGGTGGTTTCGGCGCTTGATGAGAAGCCCAAGCATGTCCCGCTCCGGGATCTGGCGCGGGTGCGCAATATTCTGCGTCGGCCGAAGGTGTCGATGGTGGTGGATGACTACCACGAGGACTGGCGGGCGCTTACCTTCACGCGGCTAAGCGGGAAGGCAGAGATCATCGAACCCGATCACGGGCTGCATGCGGTGGGGATCACGGCACTGCGCGCGAAATATCCGCAATACGAACGGATGGCAATCAATGCCGCGCCGCTGATCGCGATCCGGCAGCTCCGGGCCACGAGCTGGCACGGAGGGAAAACGGGGCCGTCTCCGGTCGAGCCGTTTGCTCAACCGGGAGCGACTGAGTTGGCGGCGCTCGTCCGCGGCCGGCGGTCGGTGCGTTCGTTTCAGTCCAGATCGGTCCCCCGGAACATCATCGAACAAGCGATCGCGGCGGCGGGGTGGGCGCCGTCGCCGCATGGCCGGCAGCCGTGGCGGTTCGCGGTGATCGAAGCACCGGAGCGACGGGCATCGCTGGCGGCGGCGATGGCCGAGAGCTGGCAAACGCAGCTTGAGCTCGACGGGCAGACGCCGGAGATCGTGCGAGTCCGGTTGGACAAGAGCCGCCAGCGGCTTCGTGACGCCCCCATCCTGATCGTGCCGTGCTTGTACTTGGCGGAGTTGGACCACTACCCCGATCCGGCCCGGCAAGAAGCCGAACGGATTATGGCGATCCAGAGCTTGGGTGCCGCGATCCAGAATTTGTTGCTGTCGATCCACGCGGCTGGTCTCGACGCCGGTTGGATGTGCGCGCCGCTCTTCTGTCCTGAGCTGGTCCGTGACGAGCTCGGCCTGGAGGCGGCTCTTATCCCGCACGCCTTGATCCCGGTCGGCTACGCGGCAAAGGATCCCGCGCGACGGGGCCGGTTGCCGCTGGCCTCACTCATCGTCAACTGGGAATGAACAATTCATCCACGGAGGTTCATCTGATATCGGATGATGCCGTGGTCCTACCTCGAGATGCCGCACCAATCGATGATGAACGCCCCCAGGACCTTCGCGGTGGGCACCAATGACGGCAGGGCCAGCCATTCGTCGGCCGCGTGGGCGTTGCCGCCATCGGCGCCATAGCATCCCGCCGGAATGCCAACGAAGTTGAAGTAGCGCATATCGTTGATGCCGGTGCCCGATCGTGGCGCCATAAGGCGGCCCGTGACCCGCTCGTGCCAGGCTCCCAAGAGCTGGACCGATGGCTCCGCGAGCGAGACAACGGAGCCGGCGCTTTGGAACCCGTCATAGGTAATCGCCGGCGGATGCTCTCGCAACCAGGCGTCCTTGTCGGTCGCGGACCGCACCGCTCGCTCGATCTCGGCCCGGACATCGGCGACCGGCTGGTCCGGGTAACAGCAGAGGCGACAGTGCAGCTCGCAACGTCCGGGAACCGTGCTCGGCCAATCTCCCCCCCGGATAACGCCGATGTTCAAGTTGATTGGGTGCTCGATACCGGCGAATGAAGGATGAACCGGCTGCTCGTTAAGGCGGCGATCGAGGTCGACCAGGGCGTCGATCACCGGCCGCGCCTTGAGGATGGCATTGACGCCTCTGTACGCCTGCATCGCATGCCAGGAC
>JACCYK010000475.1 GCA_013696525.1 Chloroflexia bacterium | reverse complement strand
CGCTCGTAAAAGTCGAACAGGGCGGAAATGAGCGACCGCATTCGGTCCTCGACCGCCGGCGATGAGCCGACGACCCTTGGCGCGTCCTTGATCGTCGGCGGATCGGTGATCGCCATGATTAATGCCCCGCACGCCGGCACCAGCTCGTCCAGGCTCGGAAAGTGCTTGTAGACGGTGGCCACCGAAACATCCGCCCGCTGGGCGATATCCTTCCAAGTCGTATCGAAGACGCCCTTCGCGGAGTGAAGCGCCAACGTCGCCTCGACGATGCGCCGTCGGGTGTCCGCGACGGCGGCTCCGCGCTTGTTCATCTGGTACTTCCGTGGGGCCAATTGCTTCAATCCCGGCGCAATTTAGTTGAATATATCATCAATTCAACTAATATCAGAGCCACACCACCCTGTCAATCGGTTGGCGGCGTCCGCCCGGTCCTGTTCTGGTCGGGCCGCGAGAACTGCCTCCTCAGTGGCAGTGAAATGAATCACCGGTGCCGGTGGGACCGGCGCTCGACTACCGACAATCGCCGGTTCGACCGGGGTCAGGTCAAGAACCGCGACAAGACATTCGCCGTGATCCGCGACACGGCGGGGTCGACCAGGACCGCGGCCGGCCAGGTGATCGAGCCGACCGCGAAGACGGCGCCGCCGCTGGCGGTCTCGTAGGTGACGATGTCGGCGCCGCCGTCCTCCGGGTTGAGACCCTTGGCCAGGTGGACGGCGTGGGCCGGGGTGGAAGGGCTGCTCTTGTCCGTCTCGTGGCCGGAGGCGCCGCCGGGGCAACGCTCGTGCAGGCTCGCGGTGCCGAAGCTGTCGCCAGCGCGTAGGCCGGTGCCGGCGAAGGCCCAGTGGCTGGCGTCGATCACCCGGTACGGGGCCGCGGTCATAATCCCGGACTCGGTGGTCGTCACCCCGAGCAGGTTGGCCTCGCTTTCGTGTGTCCGGTGGAACCGGCTCTCGCGAAGCTCGCCGGTGTCGGGATCGGTAAAGCTGACCGATCCCGTGCCGGCGCCCCGGTAGTTCTTGAACCGCAACGTCGCCGCATCCAGAAACTCGACCTCGCAGTTGATCCCGTTGCCGCCGAGATAGAGCAGCCGCCCGCCCCGCTCCAACACCCACAATTTCACCCGGTCGTACATCGCCGCCGACCAGTATTCCGGATGCGTGCTGAGGATGAGCACGCGGTAGGCGTCGAGATCGAGCAGACCCGTATGGAGCTGATGCTCGCTGTAGAGGTCGTAGCCGAAATGCTCCCGTTCGAGCCAGGCCAGCAGACGCCATTCCGCCGGCGCCAAGTGGCAAGTCTGGCGCCCTTCTATCGGATCCGTGGCTTCCACGGTCTCTGGAATGTGGTTCCCCGGCTCCGGCCGCTCGAACGAGAGGGGCTGATACTCGTCGTCGGGAGCGCCCCATTCGGAGTAGCCGCCGCCGGCGGTGTAGCGCACCATATCGAGCCGGGCGTTGGCGATGGGCGTGGGCGGCAGGTGGGTCGCATTGACATAGTTGGAGCGGCCGCCAAAATTGTTGTAGGCATTCCAGGTGTTGGTCGAGGCCAGGACCGCGATCGGCGCCGACGGCGCGGCGGGCGCCACCACCCAGGGGAAGGAGAAGAAGCGGCCCGATTCCGTCTTGGCGTGCAGGTAGTAGAGGCCCGACCGCTCCGGTCCGGTGACGAACTGGGTCAAATGCGGATTGCCATAGCCCCGCGTGTTCCAGCCGACGCCGGTTCGCGTGTAGTCGCCATCGGGCGTGATTTGCATCACCGCCCGCGGCCCGTGCTCATCAAACCAGCCCAGCAGCTTGACCAACTCGCGTTCGCGGCCGTATCGCCACAGGCTGAGCCGGTAGGGCTCGACCGCGTGGACCCGAAACTCGGATCGCTCGCCCGACCGGACCCATTTCGGCCAGACATACCCGAGCAGCGTGTCGGAAAGGAGCCGGAACTGATGGGGCGTCGCCGGATCAACCGCGATCTCGACGCTCTTTGAGCCAAAGCCCGGCTTCACCAGCGTCACCCGGTACCGGCCCGGCCCGATAGCGGCCTCAATCGCGCCGCGCGGGCTCGACCGCGCGACCGCGACCCGCTCGCCGTCCCGCTCAAACTCGACGCCGGCATCGAAGATCGCGATGTAGCGCTCGTCACTGACATACCCGACCAGCACCCGACAGCTCCTTTGTCCATTCCCGTCCGTCAGCAGCGATCCGCTTGACGCCGGTGGTCCGGCTTCCTATCATGGACTCGCGTTCCATGATTCTAGCATCGGGCGGGACGCGGAGGAGAAGGTCTGGTGGCCACCCGCGACGATGATCTCTACGTGAGCCGGATGCTGACCGCGCCGGGTCTCTTCACCGCCGGCGTCGAGGGTCCGGCCTGCGATGCCGAAGGGAACATCTACGCGGTCAACTTCGGCCGCGAGGGGACGATCGGCCGGGTGACGCCGGCGGGCGAGGGCGGCGTCTGGCTGGAGCTGCCCCTGGGCAGTATCGGCAACGGCATCCGGTTCGACCGCGGCGGCGATATGCTCATCGCCGATTACACCAACCACAACATCCTGCGCGTCGATATGGAAACGTCGACGGTCTCCGTCTACGCCCACGAGCCGGCGCTCAACCAGCCTAACGATCTCAC
>JACCYK010000469.1 GCA_013696525.1 Chloroflexia bacterium | reverse complement strand
GTCCGGGCCGGCGATCGCTGCTAGGATGAGCGCGGCGTCGGTCACGGTGCGCGTCATCGGGCCGATTGAGTCCTGGCTATGGGCGATCGGGATGACGCCGGTCCGGCTGGTCAGACCAACGGTCGGCTTGAGCCCAACAAGCGCGTTCGCGGCCGCCGGGCTAATGATCGAGCCGTCAGTCTCGGTCCCGAGCGAAGCGGCGGCCAGCCCGGCCGCGATGGCGGCGCCGGACCCGCTGCTGGACCCCGAGGGCGTGACATCGAGCGCGTACGGGTTGAGCGTTTGACCGCCCCGCCCGCTCCAACCGCTCGACGAGTGGAGCGAGCGAAAGTTGGCCCATTCACTGAGATTGGTTTTGCCAAGCAGGATGGCGCCCGCCGCCCGCAGCTCGCGGGCCACGGGCGCATCCGCCGCCGGCCGCGCCCCGAGCAGAGCGAGCGAGCCCGCCGTCGTCTCCATCCGATCAGCGGTGCCGATGTTGTCTTTGAGCAAAATCGGCACCCCATGCAGTGGCCCGCGGGGACCGGATGCTTGTCGTTCACGATCAAGCTCGTCAGCGATCTGGAACGCCTCGGGGTTCGTCTCCATGACCGAGCGCAGATGCGGCCCGGAGCGATCAATGGCCTCGATCCGCTCCAGATACCGTTCGACCAGTTGCCGCGAGGTGATCTCGCCGGTGGTCAGCATCACCCCCAGGTCAGCGATCGTGGCCTCGGCCAGTTCGGGGTGTGGTGGGCGGAACGACTCGGTCATAGTGATCCGTTCAACGCATGGCGACACCGCCGCCAGGTCCAGTCGGCGGCCATTCTATGGGCGGCGTCCGAAAGACGCTACCGCCCAACTCATTGCACCGCCAATGCGTCATACCGGAGCGGGGCCACATCTCCCATCGCGACCATCGTTGCCTGGAACGTGATTTAGGCCGCGAGCTGGGAGGGCGCCCAAGTTCGACCGGCGACGGCGGGACCGGCCGGGTCGGGTAGCCAGCCGAAAAGCGACCGGACCACCGCCCGGTGCTGGCAAACGGGGTCGGCACCGAGGGCCGCCGCCTCGCAGGTGCAGGTGTAGCCATCAGTCCGGTGCAGGGTGTCGAGGCTTGAGGCGGACGTCACCATCCGCTCACCGGTGTCGTTGACGACAAAGACCTCCAGGCCGTTGCCGATCGCCCGGTCAAGCGCCTTTTGCCACCGTGCCGGCGTCTCTTCCTTTGGCGGGCGAACCAATCGCGGTACCATCGTCGCAATCCTTTGCTTGCCGAAACGCTCGTGAGAAAGCGTTGTCGACCGGTCCCGGAGCCAACATTTTTTGGCTCCGTGTCTCGTAAATTATACCAAATATGGTACGTTTGTTCTATCGCGATGCGACCGCTTCGACCTGGCCCGAGGCGACCGACCGGTAGGCCGCCTCGATCACCGCGACGATGGCGAGGGCGTCGTGCATTGACCGCGACGGCGGGCCTGCCTCGCGCACGGAGGCGACGAATTCCTCGACCAACGGCATCAACATCGAGTTGGCGAACGAGCTGGTCGACCGCGAGGGCGGCGCCGGCGGCATGGCCCGAATCTCCACTCGCGGCCGATTTTCATCCACGATCAGACTGCCCGTTGTGCCGTGGAGCCGCAGCGTCATGTCGCCGCCGGCCGGATGATTCGGGGCCGGTGAGCGACCGACAACGACCGTGGCGGTTACCCCGCCTTCCAGGGTCAAGATGCAGACCGCGAAGTCCTCGACGCCCCATTCGCGGTGCGGCTCGAAGAAGTAGGCGCCGGCGCTGGCGTAGACGTGCGTAATCTCCAACCCGGAGAGATAGCGGGCGGCATCGACCGGATAGCCGAAAAAGTTCATCAGCTCGCCGCCGCCGCTCAGACGTTTGTCGACCACCAGTTGATAATCCTCGACCGCGCCGGAGACGACGCTGCCGGTGGAGACGAATACCAGATGAAGCGATTCGAGGCGCCCCAGGTCGCCGTCCGCGATCCGGCGCCTGGCCTGACGCACCGCCGGCGCGTGGAGACGATGCACGTAGGAGAGTTGGACACCAGCCGCTTCCACCGCCGCCACGACCTGATCGGCTTCGGCCAGCGAGACCGCCATCGGCTTATCGACCCAAATGTGCTTGCCGGCCCTGGCGGCGGCCATTGCCAGCCGGGCGTGCCGGGTCGGCTCGGAGCAGACGCTGACCATCGCCACATCAGGGCGGTCGAGGGCCCGGCTCACGTCTCGCTCGTAGGGGACGCCGTAATGATCGGCGAACCCCTGGTTGACCGCGTGCATCCCCTCGGGGATATCGGGCTCATCGGTGACGACGACGATCCGGACCGCCGGATGCGCCGCGAACAGGGGGGCGTACCCCTTCTGATGCCGGACACAGCTCACCAGCGCCAGGCCGTACGGCTCGCTCATCGTTGAAGGTCCTTGTCGTGTGATCGTGGATCAACCGGCTGCCCGCGGCGGAGCGATTCATTCACCGCGCTCGCGCTCGCCAGGAGCGCTCGCGTTCGGTCCGCCTCGCGAGCAAGATCCTCCTCCCCCCGCCAGCAGGCGACCGCGTGCGCGATCGCGGCGCCGAGGCCGGGCCGGAAATCGAGCGGAGCAAGGTGAGCGCCATCCCCATCGACAACGAGATCGGCGGCGCGTTGCTCCCAACGCGCTTCGCCGAGCGGGCCCAAGAGCCAGGCAAAGCCGTAACTCGCGCCTGCCTCGGCCAGGTGAGGCCGCTGTTCAATCAGCGCGTTAGCACCGTTCGCGAACCGGATCGAGATGACCGTACCGCCGCTGGCAATCGACCGGGCGTAGACCCGGGCCGGTTCGCCCCCGAGCAACGACATCCCGAGGTCGAGGCCGATGATGGCCGCCAGCGCTGGCGTGGTCCGCGCCGCGTGATCATCGTCGTTCCGCACCGTGCATCCCTCGCTGACCCATTGGAAAAAGGCCGGCGGCCCAAGGTCGCCGGCGTCGACCGCCGCCCGCAACGACAGGCAGACCTCGTGCCAGCGCCAGGGCCGGGCCACCAGCACCGAGCCGCTATCGACTGGGTCCGTCGCCAGCGTTGCCGCGGACTCACTCAGCGTCGCGGCCATGGCCGGATCGACCAGAACATGCTTGCCGCTGCCGAGCGCGGCCGAGACGGCAGCGGCCCATCCGTTGACCGGTGTGGCGATGATGATCGCGGCAAGGTTCGCATCCGCCAGCAGCGCATCGACGGGCGCGGCAACCAGCGCAACCCCGTCCATTGGACCAACAGCCTCGCGATAGGCACACCCGATCGGGCCATCCCCGATCAGCCCGACCGTCACCCCCGGCCCGGTCACGGCGCGGCGCCGGCGCCGAGCAGCGCGAGCGCGGTCAGCGCGTAGAGGCGGGTCGCCTCCATGACCTCGTCGATGCCGACCCATTCGTCTTGGGTGTGCGCCGTCGCCGGGTCGCCGGGGCCCATGATGAGCGTCGGCCAGCCGTTGGGGGCAAAGTGCTTGGCGTCGGTGCCGGCAAAGAAGCCGGTGATGACCGGCTCCTGGCCCAGGAACCGGGTGGCGGCGATCAATGCCAGCGCCACCGGCGAGCCGGCATCGGTCAGCATTGCGGACCGGCTCATCTTCTCCACGACCTCGACCCGGAGCTTCGGCTCCCCTGCCAGCGCCCGTTCGGCAATCTCCCGGATCTCGGCCAGGACCGCGGCCGGCGTCTCCTCCGGCAGGATCCGACGATCGATATGGATCTCGCACCGGTCGGGAATGACGTTCACCTTGACCCCGCCCTCGATCATGCTGATCGTCGCCGTCGAGGCGGCCAGGGTCGGGTGAGTGCGGGCCGCCAGGCGCGGCCAGAGCTCGGTCCGGAGGGCGTTGATCACCGCGGCCATCCCCTCGATCGCGTTGGTCCCCATCCAAGGCGTGGCGGCATGACC
>JACCYK010000467.1 GCA_013696525.1 Chloroflexia bacterium | reverse complement strand
TGCCGGCACCCCGGTGGGCTCACCAGTCGCCGACGACGCGACCCCGGTCACCTAAGGACCGGGCGGCTACCCAGATTCGCGGCTAATCAGATCACGACCCGGCGCTCCGAGCCCGGGTCGTGATCGTTCCCGTGGCAGGCGGTCGGCCCGAAAAACAGCGGGCGGCGGCGCGGCTTGACACCCCGGTAGGCAGGCACGTAGCATTCTCGAACTTCGCCTACGCCGTGTTGAACCCTAATTGTCCACCCGACGCTCACGACGACAGCACCAATCTCCAGGCGACGGGAAGGTGTCGAGCGGATGCGTTCAAGCTTCTGATCCCGCGCACCATCGCCCGCGGTCTGGAAGGTCACTTCAAGGTCCACCCGGTCTCTGCTCTTGATGGGAGGCGTCATTGGCCCAATACCTGATCCGACGTGGACTGATCTCGATCGTGACCCTGATCGCGATTAGCATCGTCGTCTACACCATTCTCGCGCTGGCTCCCGGCGACCCCCTCGCCGGCTTTTCCGCCAACCCGAACATTCCGCCGGCGCTGCGTCAGCAAATCCGGGAGACGATGGGGATCGACGACCCGATCCATATTCAGTACTTGCGATGGGCCGGCGCCTATATCCAAGGGGACTGGTTGCAGTCCTACACCTCGAAGCTCCCGGTCCGGGACTACATTTTTCAACGGCTGCCGGTCACAATCATGATTAGCGGCAGCGCTTTGCTGGTCGGCATCCTGATCGCGATCCCAGTGGGCGTGATCTCGGCAATTAAGCAGTATTCGTTGTTCGATCAGTTCGCTTCCACCTTCGCCTTCTTCGGCTTCAGCATCCCGACATTCTTTACCGGCATCCTCTTCATTCTCCTCTTTAGTGTCAACCTCGATTGGTTCCCCTTCATCTATAACTCGCAGGTGACCGGCTTCTGGGACATGTTTAAGCAGTCAATCATGCCGATCATGGTGCTCGGCCTGGCCGGGGCGGCCCAGCTTACCCGGTTCGTCCGCGCCTCGATGCTGGAAACAATCAGTCAAGATTACGTCCGCACCGCCCGCGCCAAGGGGCTGCGGGAGCAAACGGTGGTCATCCTCCACGCCATGCGCAACGCCCTGATCCCGGTCATTACCATCATTGCCTTACAAGTCCCGGAACTGTTCGGCGGCGCCGTCATTACCGAGCAGATCTTCCGGGTGCCCGGGATTGGCCGGGCCCTGATTGACGGGATTTACAGTAAAGACGTGCCGGTGGTGATGGCGATCACGTTCGGGATCGCGATCCTGGTGGTGGTCTTCAACGTCGTGGCCGATGTGCTCTACGCGGTGCTTGATCCGCGGATCCGGTACAACTAGCCGGTCGACCGGTCGCGGGCGGTCACCGCCGCGCGCACCGTGATGCGGACAGGGTCGCCCGCGGCCGAGAAGAAGCGAGGGATTGCGATGTCGCAACAAGCCGACGTGAACATTGTCGCTCGACCGAGCGCCAGCACCCTCGACAGCCAGGCGCCGGCCGGCGGGGTCAAGCTTGGGTCAACCGTTCGCACCGGCGGTGCGCTGCAGGTCAGGGGCCGCAAGCAGCGCTCGCTCTGGGGGAATGCCTGGCGTCAGTTCCAGCGCCACCGGCTGGCCATGGCCGGCCTCGTCGTCTTCCTCTTTATCACGCTTGCCTGCTTTGTCGGCAGTCCGCTCTATCCACTGGCGATCAACGATTTCGACTTCAACATCACCGGCAATAGCCTGACCTGGAATCATCCCTTCGGCACCGATTCGCTCGGCCAAGATGTCCTCGCCCGCATCCTCTGGGGCGGTCGCATTTCAATCGCGGTCGGTCTGGTCGCCGCCCTGGTCGCCATTGTGTTCGGCACCCTGGTCGGCGCGGTGGCCGGCTTCTTCGGCGGCAATGTGGACAATTTGCTGATGCGCTTCACCGACCTCTTCATCAGCCTGCCCCAAATCCCGCTGCTGTTGGTGATCAGCTTCCTCTACAGCAGTGCCTTCTTTCAGTTCTTCGAGCGCAACTTCGGGAGCGGCACGCTCGGCATTTTTATCCTGATCGTGGCCGTGATCGGGCTCTTGAGCTGGATGCCGACGGCCCGTCTCGTGCGCGCCAGCTTCATGGCCACCAAGGAGAAGGAGTTTTTGGAAGCAGCCCGCTCCATCGGCGCCACCCGCTCGTCGTTGATGTTCCGGCACATCATGCCGAACGTGATGAGCCCGATCATCGTGGCCGCCACGCTCGGGGTCGGGGCCGCGATCATCACCGAATCGGCGTTGTCGTTCCTCGGCCTTGGCTTCCCCTCCGACATCCCGACCTGGGGCCGGATGCTCTACGAAGCCAAGGATCGGTTCGAATTTTCTCCCCACCAGGCCATCTTCCCCGGTCTGATGATCTTCTTGACCGTCCTCTCCATCAACTATATCGGCGACGGCCTGCGCGACGCGCTCGACCCCCGCAAGACGCAATAGGCGCGGTCATGCCGCAAAGCAACGGATAGCAACGGATGTTGGATGAGCCGGAAACTACCGCCGCGGTCCATCCTGGCCGGGCGCCGGGCTTTGTCTGGAAAGATTTCAGCCGGTTCGTCGAGCTGCACGCGGTCAAGACCGGCTGGCTCGTCCTCTGGGGCCACTACACCCACGCCGGCAAGCAGAAAATCCTGGCTGGAAACCAAACCTACGCCGACCTTCCGAGCGCCCGTCGCCGCCTCATCGACGCCGTACTCGAGCTGACCGGCGAGCAACGCCTGGCCGCCGAGGCGCTGGCCCTGCTGGACCGCGCACGGTTGCCGTTGGGCCACCAGTCGCGGTTGCCGCCGGAGCCGTTGTAGGGAGCCGTCATCCCTAAAATGATCGGAGTTGCAGCTATCATCTTCATGGCACTTCACCGCCTCCTGGCCTCCGGATCGTTCAGAATGGCGAGGAACTTGTTTACCGTCACAATCCGGAGCTTCCCGAGACCAGCGGCGTCCTGATGCTCAAGCAGATCGTTGTCCCCGGTCACCAGGTAGTCGGCATCGCCACCTAAAGCGGCAGCAAGAATCATGACATCATTCGGATCGCGCAACTGTACGGGAACGACCGATCTTGGTTCCGCTCGGCGGGCGGCGTCTAACCCGGAGAATAGCTGGGCTAGTTCTTCGGCGTCGAGCCGAAACTGAGCCTCGAGTTTCGGTCGGCGTAAGACGTCTGTCAGTTCAGCATGTTGTTGGTCAGATAGGAGCAGGAGAAAGCGTTGGTTGTACCAGGCTCGCAGCAAGCGGCGAGGCGAGCCGTGCGGACTGATTGCACCGCTGACAAAGCGATTCGTGTCAACGACGCTCTCGAGCCTCGCGCTGTTTTCGCTCATAGTTCTCCCGGCGAACCTCCTCAACGACCGCGGTCACGAACTCCAGGACCTCATCTGGATCTTTATCGGCATTGCGCGCACCAATGCTCTCGGCGGCCCGCCAAAACTGGTCCATCTGCTGTCGCTGCTTCTTGTCCTCGTCGTCCTCAGGCCCGATAACGGTCGCCGACTTGTCTTCTTTCGCCACCATCATGGTCTCCTTGCCGTGGTCGATCGATGAGCACATGATACCGGACAAGATCCGCGCTGGTTCGATCGCCATGGTTCACTCCCGCTCCGCGCTTCCCCGTGGCCAAAGGCTAGCAGCCTTGCTTGGGCCTGAAGCTGGTCGAAGCGTGCAGGTGGACCGTCAGCGACTGGTGACGGAGCAGTCCGCGATCGAGGCTGGATGCTATGATGGCGCCAGGGTTCCCTGCTGATTCGCCGCACTCACGGGAAAGTGACAAGCATGGAGAACACCGGCGCCGCCAGCGGCGGGCCGCCAGCTCATGATCGCGACGGTCACCAGCAGCCGGAGATCGACGAGCTACGCCGGCAGCTTCGCCAGGCGGCGTTCACCGCCGACATCGGCCGCGCCCTTACGCGGGGCGACTCGTTGGCGGACCTGCTCCAACGCTGCGCCATGGCCATCGTTGCCCATCTTGATGCGGCCTTCGCCCGTGTCTGGACGCTCAGGGCTGGGGCTGATGTCCTTGTCCTGCAAGCCAGCGCCGGGCTCTACACCCACCTCGACGGCCCTCATGGCCGGATCCCGGTCGGTGCTCTCAAGATCGGCCGCATCGCCGCTACGCGCCAGCCGCACCTGACCAACGACGTCCTCACCGATCCCTACATCAGCGACCACGCCTGGGCGGCCCGCGAGGGGATGGCGGCCTTTGCCGGGTATCCGTTGCAGGTCGACGACCGGCTGGTCGGGGTGATGGCCCTGTTTGCCCGCCATCCGCTTTCCCCGGACACGCTGGCGACGCTGTCCTCGGTGGCGGACATGGTGGCGTTCGGCATCGACCGCGCCCGCCTCGATGAAGCAGCTCGCCGGG
>JACCYK010000368.1 GCA_013696525.1 Chloroflexia bacterium | reverse complement strand
CAGCAACGTGATCGGGACATTCGTTCAGGTGCGGCGGGCAGCAGCCGGTCGCGCCAAAGGAGGAAACGCCATCGACCACGGGACCGATTTCGGGCCCAACGAAAAAGACCAGCGCGCCAACGCCGGCCTTTCTCACCTGCCCATCGGTTGTTATCCGCTTCGTACCTTGCGCCGAACGCTCGCCCGGGAACCGAACGGACCGTCGCTAAACCGCCTGTTCGCCTAACCGGAGCCGAGCCTCGAACTTGTCGCGTTTCGTCCCGAAAGGGGAGGGTCTGTTGCACCCCAGCGACACCCCCATTCTAGCCACGCCCGCCGCGGCGTGTCAAGACCGTCCACCAATGACGATGGCTCCGGCCACTCGTCGCGGTGGCGATCGCCCGCCGAACGGGCCACGCTCGTGACCGCGCCCAAGCGGCGGCGGGCCGCCACCCCGGCTCCGGTCGGACCGGAAGTAGCCGGCATGGCCGTGACCGATGCCGCTACCACCCGCGCCGGCGAGGACACCCGGCGCCGGGGCTGGTTCTGGCACTGGAACTCGATCGTCACCCAGTACGCCCCCCTGCTCGGCTTGAAGGGCGTCGGCCTGCTCAACTCCTACACGGTCTGGACCGACCGTCGCGAGGAATCGCCGCACCGCGGCTACGCCTTTCCCTCGCAGCAGAGCGAAGCCGACTTCTACGGCGAGGACCGGGCCGAGCTGATCACCATCAACAAGATCCTGGTCGCCCTTGACCTGATCGAGATCCGGAAAGAGATGGTGCTCCGGCTCGATCCCCAAGGCCGGCGCTGGCGGGTGCCCCACAACTTCTACCGGGTCAAGGATCACGACGACGGCTTCTGCCTGACCGCCCGCGACGTCCTGCTCGTGGCCCAACTCGCCGACCGCGACAAGGCGGTCTATCGCTATGTCCGCCGCGTCTTCTCCCCCCGCTTCTCCCCCATCGACGGCGAGAACGTCTGGCACGCGATCCTGACCGAGGTCCGCCAGACCGACCTCTGGCACCGCCTCGCCGCCCGCACCGAGCGGGACGAGCACCGCGCCTCCGCCCGCACCAGGGCCGGCCACGCCGCCCGCCGCGCCAACGGCGCCGGTGACGCGGCCGAGCCGCTTCTTTTTGTGCCAAATCACGGTGACGAGGCGGCAACCGCGGCGGATCAAAATGACAGCGCCGCTGGCGTCACCACCGGGGGCCAAGAAACCTCTGTTGCGCCAATCAACAATGGTTCGGCAGTCGATGTTGAACCGGCCAACACTGGTTTGGACGAACAGATGCCGACCATCGTTGCTCCCGCCAACCAGGGTCCGCCAACCGCTGTTGCCCAGGCCAACACGACGTATAACCAATCGTTAACTACTACGACAACAACGGTCTCGGACGAGTTTCGAAGGAGCGTGGTACCGGCGCGCTCACCCGATACCGGCGGTATCGGCGGCCCCCATGGCGCCGCTCCCCCGGCCGCCGCGCCCGGTGAAGAGGCCGCGATCCGCGCCTTCGCCGAGGCGAACGCTCGCCCTGCCACCCCGGCCGAAGGTAAACTCCTCAGCGGTCTCGCCGAGCGATTTTCCGCAATGGCGGACGAGCAGCCTCCCGGCGCCCCAAATACGGGCTGGGCCCTCGTCACAGCCGCGATTTACGAGGCCGTGGAAGCCGGCAGCGCCTTCGTCGCCCCGCGCCGTTTGCGGGAAATTTTACGTCGCTGGGAGCGTGACGGTTATCCGCAAGACGCGGAAGCTCGTGCCGTTGATGGCGCCGGCGTGGCAGCGCCGGCGCGGCAAACGAGGCAAACCGGCGGCGCAACGACAGCGGGCCCGCGGGCGCGATTGGACGCCGGGCCGGATATTCCCCTCCCCCACGGCCAGGGTAGCCGCCGGACCTGGGAGCATGTTGTGTCCAGCCTGGCCGGCGCCATCGAACCGGCCGTGCTGGCGGGGCTGGTCGTCGGCACCAGCATCGTCGCCTACCACGACGGCGAGGTGCGGCTCGCGGTACCGGACCCGGCCCGGGCCGAGCACCTGGTGACAACCTACCGCGACTTGATCGAGCGGCAGTTGAGCGCGGCGATGCGCCGTCCGGTCCGGCTCGCGGTCATCACCCCCGACGACGAGCGATCATTGCCGCTAGTCTCCCCGGCTCGTTCCCCGCGGCGGGCCCGCGTCGCGGAAGCTGCACCCGCCAACCGCGGCGACAGCGAGGTCGCGCCGCCCGGCTTCGTCGTCGCCGAGACCGGCCTCTGGAGCGGCCAAGTTTGGGCGGCGGTGTTGGCCGAGCTGGAGCGGCACGAGGCGGTCGGCCGGGCCGACTTCGAGGCGTGGCTACGACCAACCCTCCTCCTTGGTCGCGCCGGCGATGGCGGTCCCGGCGCCCCGCTCGTGGTCGGCGTCCCCCACGCCCTGGCCCAGCGCCGGGTCAGCAGCCGGTACCAGCCCGTCATCGCCGGCGTCCTCTCCCGCGTCATCGGCACCCCGCTTGACGCCGAGATCGTCGTCGCCCGCGCCTGGCTTGCCCAGCACCCGCCACCAGCGGTTGAAGACGATGATGAAGCGCATGGGGCGGTCGGGGCAT
>JACCYK010000367.1 GCA_013696525.1 Chloroflexia bacterium | reverse complement strand
GACCAGGCAGGCGTCGGCGCCCTGCTCCATCGCCAGCGCGGCGTCGGAGGGGACGCCGATCCCGGCATCGACCACCACCGGCACCGTCGCCTGCTCGATGATGATCTTGATCGCCTCCAGGTTGACGATCCCCTGGCCGGAGCCGATCGGCGACCCCAGCGGCATCACGGTCACGGTGCCGAGCTCGGCCAGACGCTTCGCCAGCACCGGATCGGCCCCGATGTAGGGCAGCACCTGGAACCCCTCGCCAATCAGGATCCGGGCCGCCTCCAGGGTGCCGATCGGGTCGGGCAGCAGGTAGTCCGGGTCCGGGATTACCTCCAGCTTGACCCATTCGCCCAGGCCCATCGCCCGCGCCATGCGGGCGATGCGGACCGCCTCGTCCGCCGTCTGGCAGCCGGCGGTGTTGGGCAGGATGGCGTGGTGAGCGGGGTCGATATCTTCCAGGATCGAGCGGCTGGCCGGGTCGTCGAAATCGATCCGGCGCAGGGCGACGGTCACGATCTCCGCCCCCGAGGCGGCCAGCGCCGCCCGC
The DNA here is from genome assembly GCA_013696525.1 of Chloroflexia bacterium. Classification (GTDB taxonomy): domain Bacteria; phylum Chloroflexota; class Chloroflexia; order Thermomicrobiales; family UBA6265; genus JACCYK01. The sequence continues at coordinate 1,603 of JACCYK010000367.1, read as the reverse complement.
ATCTCCTCGCGGCTCCGGTACTTGCCGGTGCCGAGCATCAGCCGGCTGTTGAAGCTCCGGCCGCCGATGATCAGCGGTTGATCGCGGGTTGCCAGGGTCATGGGATCCCTCTCTGCCGGACTGGGCGGCCCGTTGTCGCCGCGGGCAAGAATAAAACACCGGCGACGATCGACGGTGCTCGACGGAGGAGGCGCTCATCATCCCGGCGCGGGCATTACCCCGATCCGGTTCGACGGTCGGCGGCAGCCACCCGCGCGGTGGTCGGCCCCCCTCTCAGCCCGGCTCCCCGAGCTCCCGTTACGACGCTCTTGATTTGTGATCCTGAGGCTACGCCGGATGCGTCGCGCTGTCAATCCAAAATCCCGGCCAGATGGGCTCAATCGCCGGTCACCGGCGTCTCAATCTGGCTCGGCGGCGTCGCGTTCAGGCCAGGAACGCCGGTTTGCTCCGGGAAGAGGATCACTAGGACGCCAGCGATCATCACCACGACCGTGACGACCAGGATGATGAGCACCGGCGCCGGCGAGCCACGCGCCCCGGTCCCCGCTGGACGGGACGATGGCGTCACCTTAGCGGGCCCGGGCATCCGCCGGGCTCAACCGGAGCGGTAGGGCCGAGACGAAGAGCACCAGCGCCAGGCCGAAGATGAGCACCCCAAGCGGGATGTGCAGCGAGGCGGCCACGGCGCTGGCGCGCCCGGCATAGCCAAGCCCGAGCTGGGCCACCACCAGCACCACCATCGTCGCCGAGAGGCCGACCGCCCGGCCATCGAGCCAGCCCTGCCGACCGCCGGCCAGGCTGAGGCCGGTCATCAGGAGGGCAAGCAGCAACGTGCCGCTCCCCAGCCAGCCATGGGTGACGATGATCGCCAGGTCACCGCCGATCCACTGCCCGGCCAAGACCGCTTGCACCAGCACCAGGACGGCGGTGATTCCCGCCAGCAGGCGGAAGAGCTGCATCATATCGTTGTCCTCAAGCGATCGCTTCATTGCGCGTGGCGGCATCTTGACTCTCCAATCCGTGGAGCATCCCGCGTTGCTGAATGAGCGTACACCGCGAACGCGAGAAATCCCAGTCCGATCACCCAAGCTGGGCATGGATGCGAGAGTATCCCATCGTGAACAGCGCGACCAAACCATGTCGGCCGTGGCGCCCGCGCCACTGACACCACCGGAAAGAACCTCACGCCTCGCCGTTGGCCGTGATCCGGCCCAGCAGCGCCGCCAGCAGTGCCAGCTCATCAGGCTCGAAGCGCTCGCTGAGGATCGTGTCCAGGGTGGCCTGGTGGCGGGTGTCCGCCTCGTTGGCATACCGCTCGCCGATCTCGGTCAGGCAGGCGTAAATGACCCGACGATCAGCGGCGTTCGACTGGCGCTCGATCAGCCCATCTTGCTCCAAGCGGCCGACCAACCCGGTCAACCCGCTGAGCGAAAAATCGATCCGGCTGGCGATCTCGGTCATGCGGAGCTTGCGATCGGGGGCGCGGACCAGTTGCGCGAGGACCGCGTGAGCGTTGAGCGAAAGATTATGGTGGATACGGAGCGCGGCCGCCAGTTCATCCGAGAGTTTCCCGTGGGCGCTGTCCAGCGCCCGCCAGGTCACC
>JACCYK010000364.1 GCA_013696525.1 Chloroflexia bacterium | reverse complement strand
CTCGATGGCGAGCCACGATCCTGAACGCGGTTGACCGAATCGAGACGCTAGCGAAACAGCGTGTCGAGCGGCAAGCGGAAGCCCAGCAACAGGTCGCCGCCATCGAGAACGTCGGACCCGGTGAAGATCGTCTGGCGGCCGTCCGCCCGCATCCAAGTGACGGAGCGGTCCGTGGGATGCACGATCCAGGCATGCGCCACCCCGGCCGCGAAGTACATCGCGATCTTGCGCCGCACTTGGGGCCACCGGTCGGACTCAGAGAAGATCTCCACCACGAGATCGGGCATGGTCCGAGCGAAATCGGGCGGGGTATCCGCCAGCGAACCCGAGGCACTGAGCATGACAAAGACGTCAGGTGCCAGTACGGTGTCCGGGTCACGCTCAATCACGACGCCCGGCTCGCCAGCGGCGGCCGTTCCCGCGCCTCGTTGGTCAATGTAGATGCCCAGGTACATCGCGAGCCGGAACACCAGGACGCCATGAGGATGTGAGGTTGGCGACATCGGCACAAGCTCTCCCCGGATCAACTCGTACCGCTCGTCTCCAGCATATCGTTCCAACTCTTCGGCCGTGACCGGCTTGGTGAGCACCATGGCGGTAATTCTCCGAATGCCAATACGGGTCCTGGGGCGGGCCGCTTCGCCTGCAGCGATCGTACCAGACCGCCGGTCGCGGGGAAGACGATGATCCCCGGCATGCCCCGTGCATCTCTCTTTCACAAGGAATGGCGCCGTTGGCGTCGGCAGCCGTATTTGTAACGATGGCACGGGAAGCGCAACGCTCCATTGGAGGGAACCGCGGATGAGCGAACCACTACCTCAACCGGAGATCATGCCCGGCTGGGATATTCGCGATATCGACGGCGAGCTGGTCGGCACGGTCGTTGAGGCGACCGAAAGCTACGTCCTGATCGAGCAGGGCCGGTTCTTTCCCGACGATGTCTATCTCCCGCTCGACACCGTCGCCGGGGTCGAGCCGGGCGCCATTACCCTCAACATCTCCGGTCAGACCGCGCTCGACGCCGGTTGGCACACCGGACCCCCGATGGGGGTGGGCGCCTTTTCCACCGAGAACCTGGCCCCGGGCATCCCGCTCGGCGGCCAGATCGACGAGCTGGGAACGACCGTGGAAGACGCCGCCGGTGCCGACGACGCCACCTCCTTGTCAGTTGTACGGCGAGATGAGCGCGAGTAATTTGAAGCACGGCTGATCGTCCGGCTCGCAACGGTCGATGCCGGCGGCAAGCCGCATGTGGTGCCGGTTGCGCATCCCGCCACCCGCCAACTCGACACGATTGACATCGATCAGGTGACATCGATCAGGCGCAGAGCAAAGTATCTCAACCGGGCGGCGACCAGGCATTCCGCCGACGTCGTGGACGACCGCGATGCCCACGATACGTGTCGCGGAATGGAGAATCAGGACCGGGACGAGGTTCAGGCCGAGGGCCCGAGACTGACCATACCTTCGATGACGAGCGGTGCCGCATCTATCCGGAACACATCGCGCGGTGGGGACTCACGCCCGCCGCGGAGGACAATCGTTTCGGCGCCGAGTCGCGGGCGCGGTTAATCCAGGTCAATTGGCAGCACTCGGCCTGCCGAACCAGCCCCGGTGGGAGAGAGTTCTGGATGTACCTCGTTGTCCGCACCCAGGCGTGGCAACGTCGTCTCCGGTTCGCTGCAAGCTACCGGAGCGCCAGTCTCGGACACCCGACGATCAGACCGGAATGATTGACAAACGCTCCCCCGCGGGCTAGGATAAATCTCAGATTTGAGATTTTCGATTCGCGGGAGAATGACGCTGACGCGGGTCTTGCTTTCCCTGCCGGTGGAGCGACTTGATCTTCGCGATCAGGTCCATACGATCTTGCGAACCGAGATCATTCGGGGGCGGCTGGAGGCAGGAGAGCGCCTGCATGTGGGACGGTTGGCGGATCGGCTCGGCGTCTCGCCCACGCCGGTCAAAGAGGCGTTGAGCCGCCTGACCGCGGAGGGCCTGGTGAAACTCGGCGCCCGCGGCGGTACGTTCGTCACCCAGCCAACACCGGCCAGCATTGATGAAATCTTTGAACTGCGCGAGCTCCTGGAGCAATTTGCCGCCGAACGCGCGATGGCGGTGATCTCCGACCACGACCTCAATGACCTGACCACCCTCGCCGAGTCACTCAAGTCCAGGGTGAATCCAGACGGCTCACTCGCCTACGAAGGGTTTTCAAGCGACGATATCGCGTTTCACAATGTGCTGGTCGGGCTGGCCGGGAACGAGCGGTTGGTGCGGATGTACCAGGATCTCCACGCGTACACCATCGTGGCCCGATCCTATTATCAGTTCCGAACCAAGGCGCCAGGCAACGATGTCGACAGCCGGATCAGGGTGTACCACGAGCACATGGCTATCGTCGCCGCCCTCAGGGCCAATGACGCCGCCGCCCTCCGGGCCGCGATTACCGAGCATCTGACGGCTGTTCGCCGCTTTAGTCACCGTGCCGCCGCCCTGTTCGCCACCCAGGCCCTGTCCGGCGATTCGTGAAGGGAGGGAAGACCTCGTCGCGACGAGCACATGTTCGGCAATCAAGTCGGAGCCCAAGGGTCACTGAAGACCAACGAAGAAGAGGAGACATCCCAGCCATGACTTCGCCATCGATCAACCGGCGTCGCCTGTTCGCCCTCGGCGGGCTCGCCGCCGCCGGCGTCGCGCTCGATCAGACCGCATTGGCGGCACCCTCGGTGCCACCAGCCCGCTCTCGATCCCGGCACCAAAATGGCCCGGTCACGCTCCGCTTTGCCCACATGAACTCGTGGAACGCGGAGTGGGCGGCCGAGCTGGACACCATGGTGGCGCGGTGGAACGAGGAAAACCCGGATGTCCAGGTTGAAGTGATCAAATGGACCTGGGAGACCTATTTCGCGACGATGACCGCCGCCATCGGCGCCGGCGAGGCGCCGGACATCATGAATGTCGGCTGGGGCGAGGTTGTCCAGTTCGGCCGGCTGCACTTCCTCGACGTGGCGACCATGCTCACCCCGGAAGCGAAGGCTGGCTTCCACGAAACGTCGTTCAAATCATGCACCTACGGCGACGCGATCTACGGCCTGCCCGTCTTCGAGCAGATGAACCAAGTGCTCTATTACCGCTCTGACGTTGCCGAGGAAGCCGGCGTCAGCTTCGAGGGCGACAGCCTGAGCTGGGATGACCTGGTGAGCGCCGCCCAAGCGATGACGACCGATGAGCGCTCGGGGCTCGGCGTCAACGGCATGGGCCGCGGCATTGTCGAGCCCTTCGCGCCGTTCCAGTATCAGAACGATAGCCAGATGGTCGTGGAAGACGGGGCCACGCTGCAATCGACCTTTAGCACCGAGGAATCGACCGCTGCCGCGCGATTCTTCATCGACCTCTGGACGGAGCACGGCATCGTCAATCCAAACAACCTTGGCAAGGGCTACACGGAACTGGTGACCGACATCGGGCTGGGGTCGGTCGCCATGTTCCACGGTATCACGCAGAATTACTTCGCGATCGGCCAACTCTACCCCGAGATCGCCGACCTGATCAAGATCGCGCCGCCACAGATCGGCCGGCGCGCCGCCACGATCGGCGGCGCGTTCTCGATGTCGATCTTCAAGTACACCCCGGCCCCCGAGGAAGCGTATCGCTTCATCGAGTGGGCGACCAGCAATGAGAACTTGGCAGCCTATTGGCTGCCACTGGGCAACGTTCTTTCCACCAGGCCGGAGGTGCCATCGCCCGGCCTGCCGGATGACGTTGCCGCCAGTTTCCTTCAGTATCAGGAGGTCCAGGAAGTCTTTCCGTTCGTCACCCAATGGGAGGAGATTCGCGAACGGGTGCTGACACCGCGTTTGGCCCAGGCCGCGGGCGGGCAGCGCTCGTTTGACGACATCTGGCCGGAAATTGAGGAGGAGACCCAAGCCGCTCTGAACTAGTCCGGGATGCGTCCGTCACCGGGCGCCGG
>JACCYK010000354.1 GCA_013696525.1 Chloroflexia bacterium | reverse complement strand
GTTAAACACGAACCCGGCCTCGTGAGGCCGGGCACGTGCGGGAAGGGGAAGGGTCGAGCTTGTGCGAGCTCGGGAGGGCGCCGGTTTAGGGGAACGGCGCCTTCTGTGATGATCTACGCCGGCAACGCGAAAACGGATTCATCGGGTGAATGTTTGCTTTAAGATCACCGCGCAACCGGTCGTTTCGCCGGCGCCACGAGACCGCTACCTGGCTCTACCCGGAAAACGCGCGCCGAGGTCGGCGCAGATGAGGCGGGCCGCGTTGTGGCCCGATGCCATCGCGACGCCTGGTCCGGGGTGGGTGCCCGAATCGCACAGGTAGACGTTTGGCACCGGCGTACGGTACTCGCCAAGCTCCGGAATCGGCCGTTGCGACCCCATCTGGAATGGCGACATCGCCCCATGCAGGATCGTGCCCCGCACCGCGCTGCTCAGCGTGCGTTCGAGGTCGCGCGGTGAATGCGCCACGCGCACGATGAGCCTTGCCTTCAGGTCCGGCAAGTAGTGGGCGGCGATGAGGTCGATCAGGTAGTCCGCGTAGTCGTCCTTCGCCGCCTCCCAGGCGCGGGCCGCGATCCGGCCGGTAGCGTCGCCGGCGATCTCGTAGGGGACGCCGAGGACGACGAATTTCTTCAGGTGCTTACCGGCCGGGACGCGGCTCGGATCGATCGCCGAATCGTTCCAGGCCACGATCACCGGCGCCGCCGGCAGCACGCCGCCGCGGCATTCCAAGAACGCCTGACCGATGGCGCCGATGCCGGCCGGCGTCAGGTGGACATGGGCGGCGGTGCCGGGCTCGGGGCCGGCCGCGTACTCAACCGCGCCATCCAGCGCGGCAAAGATGATGAAGGCCGAATCGCCCCATTCGTAGCGTTGCATGTTGGCGACCAGCTCGGTCCCGGCCGCCTCCGGCCCCAGCAATCGCTCCACCAGTTGCCGGGGATCGGTGGCCGAGATGACCGGGCCGCTGGTCCGAATCTCCTCGCCCGATTCCAGGCGGACCCCGGTCGCCTTGCCGTTCGTGACCAGGATGCGCTCGACCCCGGCGCTGGTGCGGATTTCGCCGCCGTGGGCGACCAGAAACGACGCCAGGGCGCGGGTGACGTTATTCATGCCGCCCTTGACGTACTTGTTGCCGGCCGCTTGCAGCACCGAGGCGAAGAGCCAGGCCATCTCCGCTCCCCCCGCGTCGTCCGGGGCGGCGCCGACGAAGGCGGCAAAGCTGGCGAAGAGGCATGTCACCTCGGCCGACTCGAATTGCTCATCGCACCACGAGCGTGCGCTTTGTAGGCTAAAGCGGTAGGCATCGAACCCGCCGGGATCGGTTTGGAATGCGGCCGCCCGCGCCGCCAGCGAGACCGGCGGGGCAAACATGTCGCCCACGATCCGGTCTTGGGCGGCCTGGTACCGCATGAACAGCCGCCGGCAAGTTGCCGCATCGGCAGTCGAGATCCGGGCGATGCTGGCAATGGTCTGGTCGAGATCGCGGCTGACCGCGATCATCCGGCCGCCGGGGAAGGCGTGGGCATACGGGAGCCCTGGTTCGATCAGCTCCAGGCCATGCTCATGTAGGGCAAAGTCGACCGGGACGGGGGAGAGGTTCGCTAGTTGGTAGCCGCTGGCGTGAAGGTCGGACCAGTATCCAGGCCCCGTCACCTCCTCGGTCAACGTCATGCCGCCGATGGCATGATACCGTTCAAGCAGGAGGATCTTCAGCCCGGCGGTGGCGAGATAACCGGCGCACGTCAGACCGTTCTGGCCGGCCCCGATCACGATCGCCTCATACGTCCCTGTCATCTGACATCCAACCCCGGCCCTGGCGGCGGGCGACGAGTTGCCGCGGCCCGCGACAGCACGAACCACCCTGAGAACGGCACCTTACCCGACTTCGCGTCGGCACGAAAGGTTGGACAATGATCGGGCGGCGGGCCGGGAGGAAAGGCGCCTCCGGTTCCCGGTAGAATGGACGAACGGGACGCCGCTCGGTGGCGGCGTCGGGGAAGCGCGTTCCCGGAGGTAATGAGCGATGGCCACAACGATGAGCGTCCTGGACACGATATTGGAGATGGGATTGCCGGACCAGGCGATCCAGAGCGACGAGTTGCCCTGGGTGCCGCAGGGCGACAACGTCTGGTTCAAGCCTTTGCGCTTTGACTTGGCGGCCGGGCGTTGGGTCAACCTGCTGAAGGTGACCAAGAAGGGCAAGGTGAACCGCCACCGGCACAGCGGCGGCCAGGTGCTCGGCTTCGTCATCCAGGGCGGCTGGCGCTACCTGGAGCGGGAGTGGGTGGCCCGGCCCGGCACCTTCATCTACGAGCCACCGGGCGACATCCACACCCTCGTGGTCGAAGGCGACGAGGAGATGCTGACCCTCTTCATTTTGGAAGGCGTCATTCAATACCTGGACGACGACAACAACGTCATCTCCCAGGACGACGTCTTCAGCAAGCTCGACCGCTATCTCACGTATTGCCGGAAAGAAGGGATCGAGCCGGTCGACCTCCGGTACTGACGGACCGCGAGTCGCATTGGCCCAATATCGAACCGGCGTGGTCGCGGCGCTGGAATAAATTCCGCGCTGAGCATCGAAAAGTCCTTTCAGGACTGGGCACGAACGCATGACGACGCTTTGACTGTTTATCTGGATTTGGGAATCAAAATGAGCCGGTTGGCATGCTCGTTGGTTCGTATTCAGTCCTGAAAGGACTTTTCGATGCTCAGCGCGGAATTTATTCCAGCGCACCGCCGCCGCCGAATTCCATGTCAACGAGGCCCGCGTTGACCACCGACGCATTCCGGCTCGATGGCCGGGTGGCGGTGGTGACCGGGGCGGCGCGGGGGCTGGGTCAGGGGCTGGCGGTGGGGTTGGCTCAGGCCGGGGCGGACGTCGCGATGGTCGATGTCTTGCCGTTGGCCGAGACCCGTCGTCGGATCGAGGAGCTTGGGCGCCGGTCGGTCGCGATGGACCAGGATCTGCGGGAAATGACGCCGGAGCTGGCGGCGGCGATGATTGAGAAGGTGGTCTCGGCGTTGGGCCGGATCGATATTTTGGTCAACAACGCCGGCATTCTGCGACGGGCGCCCGCGCTCGATGTCGCCGCCGCGGACTGGCGGGACGTGGTGGAGATCAACCTCTCGACCCCGTTCTACCTAAGCCAGGCGGCGGCGCGGCATTGGGTGGCCGCCGCGCGGGGCGGCAAGATCATCAACATGGCCTCGATGCTCTCATTCCAGGGGGGCCTCATGGTGCCGTCCTACACGGCGACGAAGAGCGCGATCGCCGGTCTGACCCGAGCATTGGCCAACGAGTGGGCGTCACGCGGCATCAACGTCAACGCCCTAGCGCCGGGGTACATGGCGACCGAGATGACGAGCGGCATTCGCGACGACCCGGCGCGGAGCCAGGCGATGCTCGACCGGATTCCGGCCGGTCGCTGGGGCACGCCGGAGGATTTGGCGGGGCCGGTCATCTTCCTTGCCTCGGAGGCGGCGTCGTACCTGCATGGTGTCATTCTGCCGGTCGATGGCGGCTGGCTGGTTCGCTAGCAACAAGGGGTTGGGGTGAGCAAGGAAGCTGAGATCGCGGCGGCGGGGGTCATCGCCATTGTACGTCTCGATGACCTATCAGCCGCCGAGCCGCTAACCAGGGCGCTGATTCGGGCCGGCATCGGGGCCATCGAGTTTACGTTTACCAACCGGCGGGCGGCGGGGGTGATCGAGCGGGTGCGGGAGGCGGTCGGCGAGCAGATTGCCGTCGGCGCCGGCAGCGTGCTCGATTCGGAGACCGGCCGCATCGCGATCCTGGCCGGAGCCGAGTTTCTAGTAACCCCGACCCTCAGTCTGCCGGTGATCGAGCTGGCGAACCGCTACGCGATCCCAACCGTGATCGGCGCCTTCACGCCGACCGAGATCGTCACCGCCTGGCAGGCCGGGGCCACGTACGTCAAGGTCTTTCCCGCCACCGCGGTCGGGCCGCAATATCTGAACGATGTGCGCGGCCCCTTGCCGCGCGTTCGGCTGATCCCGACCGGCGGCGTCGGGCCGGACAACGCCGCCGCGTTCATCCGCGCCGGGGCGGCGGCGATCGCGGTCGGGAGCAGCCTGGTCGATGCCAAGACCGTGGCCGGCGGGAACTGGGACGTGATCGAGGAGCGGGCTCGCCGGCTGCTGGCGATCGTGCGCGAAGCCCGCGCCGGCGCGGCGTAACCGGATCGATGCGGCGCGTGATCCACGGCGACAATTTGGCGGTGTTGCGATCGCTGGCGGACACCTCGGTGCCGCTCATCTACATCGACCCGCCCTTCAATACCGGCCGCCTCCAGGAGCGGACCGAGTTGCGGACGGTGCGCTCGGCGGCTGGCGACCGGACCGGCTATCAGGGACGGCGGTATCTGACCTCGGTGATCGCCAGCCGCGCCTTTGCCGATGCCTTCGACGATTTTCTGTTGTTCCTGGAGCCGCGGCTGATCGAGGCGCACCGGGTGTTGGCCGCCAATGGCACCCTCTATTTCCACATCGACTACCGGGAAGCGCACTACTGCAAGCTGCTTCTGGACGGCATCTTTGGCCGCGCCGCGTTCCTGAACGAGATCATCTGGGCCTACGATTACGGGGCGCGGACGCGGCGGCGCTGGCCGGCCAAGCACGACACGATCCTGGTCTACGTCAAGGACCCGGCCAACTACGTCTTCAACACCGACGAGGTCGACCGGGAGCCATACATGGCGCCCGGTCTGGTCGGGCCGGCGAAAGCGGCCCGCGGCAAGCTGCCGACCGACGTCTGGTGGCATACGATCGTCAGTCCCACCGGCAAAGAGAAGACCGGCTACCCGACCCAGAAGCCGCTCGGCATCCTGCGCCGGATCATCGCCGCCTCGTCGCGCCCCGGCGATCTGGTGCTCGACTTCTTCGCCGGCAGCGGCACCACCGGCGCCGCCGCCCTGGCCCTCGGCCGAAATTTTCTCCTCGTTGACAACCACGACGTCGCGATCGCGGCGATGAGGGAGCGGTTCGCCGCCGTGCCTGGTGTTGAGTTCGTCAGCCTGGCTGACGATGCGAACGACCCGTTGGGAGACGCCGGCCCGCGGGCGGGTTGAACAGACCGAGCGCAACCGCGCCTCCCCGGGCGAACCGAAAACCTCCCTGTCGATTTGGTGGTGGTACACTGGACGACGGCGTGGTGAGCCGGCATGACCGCATGCGATTGACATAACTAGGCGCCCGTCTCGCCGCATGACCGTGTGGCGCGTGTTTGCTTTCGATTGCGGGCGAGGAGATTGGGAATGACTAGGATTCGATTCCGCATCGCCGTCGTGATGCCATTGGTTTGTGCCCTGCTGCTGTTGGCGCCGCCGTCGTTGTTGGCTGAGGACGTGCCGGATGAATTCTCGGACGCTGAGTTCGCGGAGGTGACCGAGCCGACCGCGCTTGCCTTCCTGCCCAACGACGATCTGCTCGTGACCTCAAAACCGGGAATCCTGTTTCACGTCACGAGTGACGGGACAATTACCGGCAACGCGCTCGATCTCCGCGCCGATACCTGCGACGAAAGTGAGCAGGGACTGCTTGGCGTTGCCGTTGATCCCGATTTTGAAGACAACGACCGGATTTACCTCTTTTATACCTTCCGCAAGGGTGCCAATTCCTGCGTCAATCGCGTCTCCCGTTTCGAGCTCGACGGCACGGCGGTGGTGCCCGGCAGTGAGCGAAAGCTGCTGAACAACATGCCCGCCACGAACGGCAACCACAACGGGGGCGACATCCAATTCGGGAAGGACGGCCACCTCTACGTCTCGATCGGTGAGGCCGGGGTGGCCGCGAATGCCCAGCGGCGGAACCTCCTCTCCGGCAAGATCCTCCGCATCACCGCCGATGGCAAGATTCCGCCGGGCAACCCGTTCACCGGGCGCCGCACCGATCGCTGCCACGAAACGGGCCGCACCTCGGCCAAGCGGACCTGCCGGGAAATCTTCGCCCTTGGCTTGCGGAACCCATTCCGGATCGCCCACGACCCGAACGCCGGGGGGACGCGGTTCTTCATCAACGATGTCGGCGACCAGCGGTGGGAGGAGATCAATCGCGGGACAGCCGGTGCGAACTATGGCTGGCCGAGACGCGAAGGCCCCTGCCAGCGGGGGGAACGCAAGGGGAAGTCGTGCCGGCAGCGGCCAAAGGAGCTGACGAACCCGATCTTCTCGTACCGGCACGATGCCGGGATCGACTGCCGGAGTATTACCGGCGGCGCCTTCGTTCCCGATACCGCGGGCTGGCCGGCCGCCTATGATGGGAAATACCTATTCGCGGATTTTGCCTGTGGCCGGATCTTCCAGCTCGATCCCACCAACAACGGCTTCTCGCGGACGCCATTCGTCACCGGTGCTGGCCCGGTCATTCATCTAGCCTTCAGCCCCGATGGCGATCTCTACTACACAACCTTCACGGAGGACGGCCAGGTGCGGCGTGTCGCGTTTAACCCGTAAGCATCGGGCTGAGGCTTCGCCTTGCCCGGCCTGACCTTTGGTCACGGATCGTCAGCGACCCCGTGGATGCGGTAGCATCCGGTATCCCCGCCAGGCGACCGGTCGCTGCCGCGCGGCGCCTCGACCACGAGGTTGCGCTCGCTGACGACGAAACGGAGAGGCCGCGGAATGAAGATAGGTGCCGGCCGGTGGCGTCCCGGACTGTTGGGATTGATCCCGGTCCTCGCGTTCGGGCTGATCGTGGTCGCCACGCCATCGGTGGCGCGCCAGGGCCAGCCGATCTCCTCGGCCCAAGGCCACGCTCAGGTCGTTGCCCAGGGCGTATCGACGCTGCCCGCGGGTGAGGCGGTGTGGCGGGTGGTGTACCACACGATCGAGCCTGATCGTGAGCCGGCCGCGCTTGCCGCCGATCCCCAATTCATGCTCGTCGATCAGGGCGCCCTGCTGCTCGAAGACGCGGCTGGAGAGCCAGAAAAGCTGCTCGGCCAGGGTGAGGCGACCTTTGCCGGCCCTGAGCCCGAACGGTTCGGCACCGCCCTTGATGACCGGCCAGCGGGCTACTACGCGCTCGACGTGGTCGCCCCGGCCGAAGTTGACGAGGCCGGCGCGGGCTTCCCCGTTTACGCCGGGACCCCGTTCGCCTCGCCATCCGGCGAGCGGGATCTGAAGTTGATCCGGGATGTGCTGGTTCCGGAGGAGAGCGCGACCATCGCCCCCACCGAGCCCGGAGCGCCGATCCTCGTCCTGGCCACGCTCGGGATGATCACGGTGGACGCCGCTGATGGCGGCGAGCCGGTGGCGCTGCGGGTGGGACAGGCCGCCGAATTCAGCGGCGAGGTGACGGTCCGGGGCGAAGGCTTGGCCCCGGCTACGTTCGTTGCCGCCGTCATCGGACGGGCGGTGCCGGATGCCGCCGGAACGCCGGTCGCATCCCCGGTCGCCGCGGACTTGGGGACCGTGGCGGTCAGGTTGCATGCCTGCCCGGTTGGGATGCGCCCCGGCGAGTCCAACACCACCCTCTGCCCGCCGGATTTCAACGCGGTCTCGCTTAACCTGATCCACATGCTCGATGGCGGCCAAGAACGGAACCTGGGGGCGCCCACCGCCGATGAGTTTGACCTCCGGTGGACGAACCTGCCGGCGGGCGACTACCTCCTCCGGGCCACCGGCTTTGGTCCCGGCCTGGACCGGTTCTTCATCGCCGGCCTGGCCGGCGCCGCGGGTGACGCCGCGCGGGGCTACCCGGCCGGCCCGGACGGTGGCTACCAGGTGCCGATCGCCGCCGGTGAGACGAGCTTCCAACTCGACGTATACGCCTTCTTGTCGCGCGACGAGCTGCCGCCGGGGACGCCGATCGCGCGCGCGGCGGCGGCGGTCCGGCAGGACACCGGCGCGATCGCGGTCCGGGTCTTCGCCTGTCCTACGGTCGGCCTCTTCTCGTTCGACCCCCTGGCGTGCGCCCTCGCCACGCCACCGTTCGATGTCAGTCTCGCCTCGGTCGTGCTGGCGGCGCCGCTGACGCTGGCCAATACCAGCCCTGGCGCCGAGGGGTATCAACGCTGGACCGATCTGGCGGCTGGCACCTACATCCTGCAAGTGCCCCTGCTGCCGGCGGCAACCGTCGCCTATTTCGTCATCGAGTCCCCGGCGGTGACCCTGCTGGCGGACGGCACCGGCTACGCCGTGACGGTGGGCGAGGCGGGAGACATCGCCATCGACCTCTACACGGTCGGCCCGGAGCCGCTGCCGCCCACCGCGGTGGCGACGGTTGCCCCGACCCCGAACCCGGCCACGCTCGATAGCGACGGAGATGGGCTGACCGACGACGCCGAGCGAAACATCCGCGGCACGAATCCGACCCTCTGGGATACTGACGGCGACGGCATCAGCGACGGCACGGAGACCCAGGCCGGCACCGACCCGCTGACGCCAAACACCGCCACCGCCGCGGTCGATAGCGACAGCGACGGCCTGCCCGATGCGGACGAAGCGGCGATCGGGACCGACCCGGCCAACCCCGATACCGATGGCGACGGCTGGCTGGACGGCAACGAGATCCTGCTCGGCAGCGGCCCGCTCGACCCCGCCAGCTTCCCGCAACCGCCCTGACCCCCCGGCCTTCTAAAGGGCGCTACCAGTCGGGAGCGATTACTTTCAGATCAGGGATGCGGTTGAACTCTCCGACATTCAACGTCACGACATCGCAGTTGTTCGCCAGGGCGGTGGCGGCGATTTGGAGATCAAAGCCGCCGATGGGTCGACCAGCGGATCGAAGCTCGGCATAGACCTTGGCGTAGACGCGAGCCGCTTGTAGATCAAAGGGGAGGATTCGTACGCCCTCAAACACCGCTTCTAGATCAGAATCAGCACGATGAGCACGGGTCAGCAACTTTCGAAACTCAACCCCAGCCAGAACCTCCGCCGCGGTTACAGCCGCGATTGCGAGGGTATCCCCTTCCGCTATCGTGATGAAGTTCTCTGTTACTTGACCGCGACGTTCGATCGCGATGAGGACACTGGAATCGACTACTCGGGCCATTCGGCATGCCTGGCTATCGGCTGCTCGTCATGGATCTCCCGGATGATCCTGGCGAGCTCTTCATCGATTGGAGTCTCATTCAAGAACCTCACAAGATCGCCCCACGTCCATTTATTGAGGTACGGCGACGGTTCGATGACAGCCAATACTTTGCCCTCGCGCTGAATAATGATCCGTTCGCCGTTCGCCACCCGGTCGAGCACCTCCGTGAGGTGCTCGGACAACTCGGTTTCAGAAATGCTGGCCGTGCTCGTCTCGACGCTCATGGTGTCTCTCTGGAGAATCAAGCCGCCTGTCTGTACGCACTATATCCCATGGGACCAGCGCACCAAAGGCCGGCGTCTCAGCTGCCGCCGGCAATCGCCCGCTCTCCCAAATGCTCCGCCAGCCGGACCAGGTAGCCGTCGGGGTCCTGCACCAGGAACTGGCGCTGGCCGACCTCGAGCTCGGCCATGCGATACCAGCGTTCCTCGGGTTCGAGAAAAAGCGGCCACGACGCTTGCCGGAGACGCTCCAGGGTCGGATCGAGCGCGGCGACCTCGATTTGGAAGTTGATCCCACGGCCGAAGGGAGGGTTGAGCGGGCCGGTCAGCCAGGTTCGATGGCTGTCGTCAACCTGCTCCAGCATGATCTCCGCGCCGGCCAGGTGCAGATAGGCAAACCCCTCTTCCGGGCGGTCGTAAGCGACGGCAAAGCCGAGCAGGTCGCGCCAGAAGCGCAGGCTCGCGTCAAGCCGTGTCACCAGCAGCTCCGGCACCAGCTTGGCCTGATACACGAACGGCTCGGTCATGTTTTACCTCGGGCAACGGAACCAGGGCATCGGCAACGTGCCGATCCCGTGCGCGGGCAACATCGTCCGCGCATCTTTGACAGGGGCCGGTGGCATGGCTACACTTTCTCGGTTGCGCCGGCTGCGGCCGGCGCTGGTGTATCCGTGACCTGAACGACGGCCCTGGCGGTAGACGGCGAGCGATCGCGATTTCATGCAACACCTGTGTAACGACACCGCGATCAATGTCGCCGGCCTCCTCAAAGTCCAAACCGGACAGGTCCGCGAGTTCGAGTTGGCGCTCGACCGGTTCCCACTCGATGTCGGGCTGTTCGCGGTCGATGTCGCGGGCGAGCTCCGGCTGACGCGCCTACGTGACGGGATCATGGCCCGGGTCACGGTGGCCGGCACGGTAGACTTGGAATGCGCCCGCTGTCTGCGCGTGTACCAGCAGCCGTTTGACATCGCATTCAGCGAAGAGTATCGCCAAACGGTCGATGTGTACACCGGGGCCGGGGTCGAGGCCGAGGTTGCCACGGACGAGGACACGGCACGGATCGACGACAATCATCTCTTGGATATCGGTGAGGTGCTGAGGCAGGAAATCCTCGTGGCGTTGCCGATGCGACCCGATTGCGGGGAGCGGTGTCCCGGTCCGGACCTGGCCGCCATCAGATGGAGTGGCGACGACGAGGCGCCCGTCGATGGCCGGCTGGCCGCGCTGGCCAGGTTGCTCGAGGAGCGTGACGGCGAGTAGTTGTAGTATCTCGGCATGGATAGCTCGCGTAGCGAGACGTTGAGGAGCGGGAGATCATGGGCGCACTACCAAAACAGCGAATTAGCCGGCACCGGCAGGGTAACCGCCGGCGGCACCACTTTATTGCCCCGCTGAACCTGGTAACGTGCCAGGCCTGCGGCGATTGGAAGCGGTCACACCACGTCTGCATGACCTGCGGCACCTATCGTGGACGCCAGGTCATCCAGATCGAGGAGCGGCGACGAGAGGCCGAGTAAGCGAAGGACTCCGGGCGGCGAGGGTCGCCCAGCTTGAGCGGCGGGACACGACGGGTCACCGGCGTTCCGCCCGCTTTCATTCACGGACAACTCCGGAGCGGTCGATGCGACACGCGGCGATTACCGGCTGGGGAATGGCGGTCCCGGAGCGCGTGCTCACCAACGCCGAGCTCGAGCGGATGGTGGACACCTCCGACGAGTGGATCGTCAGCCGCACCGGGATCAAAGAGCGTCGCGTGGTCGGCCCTGGCGATTCGACCACTTCATTGGCCGTGGCGGCGGCTCGCGCCGCGCTGGCGCGGGCCGAATTGACCGCCGCCGAGATCGATCTGATCGTGGTCGCGACCTGTACGCCGGACCAATTCCTGGTCCCAGAGGCATGCCTGGTCCAGGCCGAGCTGGGCGGCACCGCCGGGGCGTTCGATGTTGGGGTCGCGTGCTCCGGGTTCGTCTACGCGATGGCGATCGGGACCCAGTTTGTCCAGACTGGCGCCCACGACCGGGTGCTGGTGATCGGGGTCGATACCCTGACCCGCTTCGTGGACTACACCGACCGCTCCACCTGTGTCCTCTTCGGCGACGGCGCGGGCGCGGTCGTGATCGAGTCCTCGGACGACCAGCGGGGACTCATCTCGACGGTGCTCGGTGCCGATGGCGCTGGCTACCGGCATCTCTACATCCCCGGCTGGGGCGCCTTCGTCCCGGAATCGGCCGAGCTCTTCCCTGAATACCGGCCGTATCTCCAGATGAATGGGCGTGAGGTCTTCCGCTTCGCCGTGACCGTGATGGGCGACGCGGCGGCGGAGGCGGTCGAGCGGGCCGGGCTCACCTTCTCCGACATCGACATGCTGATCCCGCACCAGGCCAACGTCCGGATCATCGACGCGGCGGCGCGTCGCCTTGATTTGCCGCGGGAACGGGTCTGGGTCAATGTCGATCGCTATGGCAACACCTCGGCCGCGTCCATTCCCATCGCCTTGGTCGAGGCGGAAGCGGCCGGCGGTCTGGGCGAAGGTGATAACCTGGTCTTCGTCGCCTTCGGCGGCGGCTTGTCTTGGGCGGCCGGCGTGGTCCGGTGGGGGGTCTCCGGAGTGCGCCGGGCCAGCCTGGGC